>DATIKP010000074.1 GCA_035477455.1 Atribacteraceae bacterium | reverse complement strand
TTCCATGGGTGATACTGCAGAGCTGTTAGCGGCTGAGGGAGGTATCACCAGGGAAGAGATGGATCTGTGGTCGGAAAGCAGCCATCGCCGGGCAACCCAAGCCCTGGAGAAGGGATTTTTATCCGGGGAAATACTTCCCTTCAAGGTAACAAAGCCTGATGGAATTGAAACACTAATAGACCGCGACGAGAGTATCCGGTCAGACACTACTTACGAGAAACTTGCCACACTACCTCCTGCCTTCAGAAAAAACGGCTCTATTACCGCCGGAAACTCATCACCGCTTAATTCCGGTGCCAGCATGGTCTTGTTAATGTCTGAGGAAAAGGCTTTGCTTAATGGTATTCGACCCCTGGCTCACATCGTCTCCTTCGGATGGGGAGGTGTTGACCCCCTGGTCATGGGGAAAGGGCCTCTCCCGGCAAGCCGCATGGCCTTGTCCCAAGCCGGGCTTACGGTAAACGATATAGATTACTGGGAAATCAATGAAGCCTTTGCCGTGGTTCCACTCTGGCTGATCAAAAAATTGAGTTTGGACCCGGAGAAAGTCAATATCAATGGTGGTGCCATCGCCTTAGGTCACCCTCTGGGTGCAACCGGAGCAAGACTGGTAGGCACTTTATCTCGGATTATGGCCGAAAAAAGTGGCACCTACGGGATAGCTACAATCTGCATCGGGGGCGGCCAGGGGCTGGCAACTCTGCTCAGGAGCTATTGAATAATTATTATGGCGGCCACTTATCTACAGAAGTCTTGAAATCTCTATGGTTGCCTGGCCCTGCACCCCCACAACCTTTATGTGTAACTCTGGCTGGCATAAAATGACATTTAAGTTTTAGAGGTGATTGCTGAGGAGGTAGTGGTGCTATGGATTTTTGTATTTCTGATGAACTGGAAGCAATTCGTCGTTCAGTCAGGGAATTCGTAGAAAAGGAAATTTATCCCCGGGAAGAAATCATCGAAGAAGAAGATCGCATTCCGGAAGACCTGGTGGAAGGAGCGCGCAAGCTGGGCTTATTTGGAACCAGCATCCCCGAAGTTTACGGCGGATTGGGGTTAAACATGATCGGCAAATGCATCATCGGCGAGGAATTAGGTCGAGGGCACGCCGGTTTTTCCGGATTTATCGGCGCTCATACTGGAATTGGCACATCCGGCCTGGTCATGGTCGGCTCCGGCGAGCTGAAGCAAAAATACCTGCCGCAGATGGCTGAAGGACAATTGATCGCTGCTTTTGCTCTGACCGAGCCCAATGCCGGCTCTGATGCATCAGCCCTGAAAACTGTCGCCATAAAAAAAGGGGACCGGTGGTTATTAAACGGGATGAAGCATTTCATTACAAACGGCCCCGAAGCCGATATCGTAACCACTATGGCGGTGACAGATCCGTCCAGTGGCGCGCGGGGGATTACCGCTTTTGTTGTCGAGAAGAACTTCCCTGGGTACAAAGTTGGGAAAATCGAGAAAAAAATGGGGCTGCGGGGCTCTCATACCTCGGAGATCATCTTTGACGATTGCGAAGTGCCTGCAGAAAACGTGCTCGGACAAGAAAACGATGGTTTTGTCACTGCCTTAAAGATCTTGGCCAACGGCCGAGCCGG
>DATIKP010000073.1 GCA_035477455.1 Atribacteraceae bacterium | reverse complement strand
GAGGGGATTTCTTTCACGAGATCCGGGACATGGCCCCCCTGGCTGCTATCTACACGGCTGCCGAACGCAGGTGGTTTGATCTGTTCGAGATCATCAATATCCTGACCAAACGAACCGTTGCGGCGCTACGAATCCTGCACACCGGCGTATTGTCCTTCTATTCCATCTGGATCGTCCTGGGGTTTGGAGTGATCACCCTTTTTCTGTTCTTTCTGAGGGGGGGGTGAACCTTAGAACCTTAGAAAGGCGATCTCATGATCACAACCGTCAAGGGTATGGCCACGGTAAAAACAAGGAAGCTCACGATCAAAGCCAGCCGCCACGAAACACCAAGCAGTCGGATCAGCCCGCAGACCAGCAGGACAAACCACCATATGTCGATCAGCAGGTGACTGAACACCAGGACATAACGGTTCGTGCCACCCACTAAAAACCAGAGCCAATCCCATCCAACCAGCACAACCGAGACTACCAGACTGGCCATTCCGGTAATGTTGAGGACCTGATCAATATCGCTGGGTATGCCTTTCATCCGTAAAAAGAGGTGGGCTACACCGGCACCAAGCAGCCATTGAGCCAAAAAAATAAGCGGAGTCAGCCATACCAGAACAGCAAAATAGTTTTCCGAAGGAATGAATGTGAGGTAAGAGGGAACCGGGGGCGTCTTTCTCAGGAGGGCCGCCGGCAGGTAGAGCAATAACGCTTCGATCATACTTCGGAGGAGTTGCGCGTAAAAACCCCAATGAGGAGCAGGTTTGTCCTTGAGTGTTTCAGCAAACTGTATTGGATGGTAGCAACCAAGCAGACATATCCGCAGGAAGTACATCAATAATCCAAGACCAGACTCACGACGAGGGCGAACCACTCTACCCGCTCGAAGATTGAGAATACGAAAATGGTGCGAGAGGCGGGATTTGAACCCGCACGGTGTAAACCACTGGATCCTAAGTCCAGCGCGTCTGCCAGTTCCGCCACTCTCGCCCGGTAGAATCATTTACCAGTGATTGATCAGGAGTTCGGCAATCTGGACGGCGTTGAGGGCCGCTCCCTTGCGAAGCTGATCGCCCACCACCCAAAGGTTGAGTCCGTTAGGACAGGAAATATCTTCCCGAATGCGTCCGACAAAACAGGGGTCAAGCCCAGCAGCATAGATCGGCATAGGGTAGAGATTGGTGACCGGATCGTCCCGGACCACCACTCCCGGAAAACCCGTAAGAAGCTCCCGTGCCTTCTCCCGGGTAATTTTCCGTTCCGTTTCGATATTCAAGGACACCGAATGGGATCGGAGGACCGGAACCCGGACACAGGTTGCGGAAACCTGAATCGCCTGGTCATTCAGGAGTCGGCGGGTTTCCCAAACCATCTTCATCTCTTCTTTGGTGTAGAAATTGTCTTGAAAGGCATCGATATGGGGGATCACGTTGAAGGCGAGCTGATGAGGAAACTGTTTTACATCCATCGGCTTGCCGCTCGCAAAACAAGCGACCTGCTCCTCCAACTCCCGCATGGCCAGAGCACCCGCTCCGGAGGCGGACTGGTAACTGGAACTGACAATCCGGCGAATCCGGCCGTAGTCGTGGAGGGGTTTCAGAGGAACGACGGAAACAATGGTGGTACAGTTCGGGTTCGCGATAATGTATCGGTTTTTGTATCCGGAAATCTCCTGACCATTCACTTCCGGAACGATCAAGGGAATATCCGCTTCCTGCCGGAATGCCGAGGAGTTGTCGATCACCACGCATCCCTGGGCGGCGGCCTGAGGGGCGAGCTTCCGGCTGACAGCAGCGCCGGGACTGAACAGGGCGAGATCGATACCAGAAAAATCGGCCTCTTCCAGGACCCCGACCGGGAGTTCTTCATCGAGAAACCGAACCGTTTTGTACCGGGATCTGGCTGAAGCCAGCGGGATAAGCCGTCTGACCGGAAAGACACGCTCTGCAAGTATCTTCAACATTTCCTGCCCCACCGCTCCGGTGACTCCGGCCACGGCTACATTATATCCCTTCATTAAGGGTCACCTCTTCGTCTCCAATGAATTCACGGTGCAGCGCCTCAATCGCCTCTTCCATTTTGTCCCGGGTAATCAAGCAGGAAATTCGTAAATTGGACGTACTGATCATGTCGATATTGATTTCCCTCTCGCCCAGCACCCGGAACATGCGAAAAGCTATCGAGGGGTCGCTGACTATTCCGGCTCCCACAATCGACACCCTGGTCATGGTATCATCGAATTTAATCCCCTGGAATGGAAGATCGTCTCCCAGATTCTCCAGTACATTGCGAACCTTGGTTTCATCCTCCCGAGAAATCACAAAAGCGAAATCCTTCTGATTCTGATCTTCCCGTCCTTCGCTCTGGATGATCATATCCACCGTTACCGATTGATCGGCCAAACCTTTAAAAATCCTGGCAGCGACACCGGGAATATTGGGTACGCCTAAAAGCACGATCTTCACCAGGTCTTGCGTATGGGTTATCGCCCTTACTTTGACCTCTTCCACAGTCTCACCTTCCTTGATCCAGGTTCCCTCCTCGTCACTGAAAGTACTGCGCACATGGACTCTAACGCCGTATTTCCGGGAGAAATCCACCGCTCTCAACTGAAGTACTTTAGCACCCAAGCTGGCCATTTCCGCCATTTCGTCATAGGAAATCCGGTTGATTCTCCGGGCTGCGGGGACAATCCGGGGGTCAGCGGTATAGACCCCGTTGACATCAGTAAATATTTCACAAATATCCGCCCCCAATGCCGCAGCCAGCGCGCAGGCTGTGGTGTCCGAACCACCACGCCCCAGTGTGGTGATATCCCCATTGGACGTTTTCCCCTGGAATCCAGCGACAATCACCACCTGTCTCTCCCGCAGGTAGCTCATAATCCGATCATTATGAATACGGAGTATTTTTGCCTTGGTATAGAATTCCGAAGTGATGATCCCGGCCTGTCCACCGGTGAGTGAGATCGAGCGAACCCCGAGTGCCTCCAGGGCAATGGAAAGCAGGGAAACCGAAATCTGTTCTCCGGTGGCCAGAAGCATGTCCAATTCCCTTTCGGGAGGGCGGGGATGGACACTCGCCGCCATTCTGAGCAGTTGATCGGTGGTTTTGCCCATGGCCGAGACCACCACGACCAGTTGATGACCCTTCCAATGATATTTTTTTATTTTCGAGGCGACAAAACGGATTTTTTCGATATCGGCAACCGATGATCCGCCGTATTTTTGGACAATAAAACTCATATATCGTTCACCCGGACTCCTTCCTCGGCCCATTTTGTTTTTATCAGCTGGATATTCGGCACCCCACAGGAAGCAAATAGTTTGCGGACATCCCGAGACACCGCATCGGTAAGCTCCTCACGTAAAAAAAGAAGCAAGGTCGGTCCGGAGCCGCTGATCACAACCCGCCCCAGGCCCTCCCTCTCGATAAAGTCCTTGATCGCCCGATACCCGATAATCCGCTCACCACGATACGGTTCATGAATAACATCGTCCAGGGCATCGAGAAAGCCGTCCCGATCTCGCTGGGCCACGCTCCCGACCAAGTGGGCCAATCGGGAAAGTGTAAAAACAACATCTCGGCGGGAATATCTCTCGGGCAGAATCTGCCGCATACCGGCTGTGTACAGGGAATACCCGGGTACACAGGCAACGATTTCAAAATCCGGGAAAAAAGAAAACCGCCGGTAGGCGATCCTTTTCATCCCCAGATAGCTGGTGGTCAACCCTCCGACAAAGGCGGGAACCACGTTGTCGGGATGCCCTTCGAAACGCGCGGCCATGGTCATCAAGTCCTCCCGTGAACAGAGATTGCCAGCCAACCGGTTTCCGGTGACCATTCCGGCCACCACACAAGAAGCGCTGCTTCCCAGGCCGCGGGAAACCGGAATCTCATTGTGCGCCTTGCTCTGTACTCCACAACCGGGAAAACCAATTTCTTTCCAGAAAGCTCGCATGGCCCGAAAAAACAAATGCCCTTCGTTATTCGGAAGAAACCCTTCACCCTCGCCGGTGTTCACAATAGATAACGAATCCCCCACCTCGCTAACCCGAACCGTAAAATACAGCGTAAGGGCAAGGCCGGCAACATCGAACCCACACCCCAGATTCGCCGTAGTCGCCGGAACTCGGATCTCGAACATCGGCAAGCCTCATACCGTCCTCATCAATAGTCCTCTTTCCAGCGGATTCCATTCGTCATCCTCATTTTTTTTCCGCTGCAGGCTGGGAAGAGGCATATCTATTGACCAAAGCTATCGTAAAAAACCACGAATAGCATATCACAAAATAAAACGTTGGAGAATCGGCCGACTCTTTCCTTAAAATAATTCTTTCTTTATCCGGATATTCTCCATTTGAGGCGGGTACAGAGATGATTTTGCTGCAAAAACTCATTTCAGCAAGACCCCGTTGCCATCAGCCCCGCCTCATCTGGCATTTTCTGGCACGCATCAGACCACGTCTGTTTACGGTGCTGCTGAAAAGGCCATCCTTGGCCTATTTACTGCGAAAATGCGGTGATTGCGGCGGCTGATTTAGGCAACATCAGGCCCGGGCTTCCTTCGTTTTTTTGCAGCAGAATTACTTATTGCAGTAGAATCAGAGATATTTTCACGAACATGGGGTTGACAAATCAGAAAGTATTCCTTAGTATTTTACTATACTTATAGTATAAGGGGAGGGAGTCATGAAGATTTCCACGCGTTTGCGCTATGGTCTCAGAATGCTTATTGACCTGGCTCTCAATCAGTCATCCGTTCCGGTCAAGCTCAAGGATATTTCCCGGAGACAGAATATATCGTTGAATTACCTGCGCCAGTTGATCATACCCCTGGAAACCGCCGGATTCATCCGCAGCGTCCGTGGAAACAAGGGAGGCTATGTATTGAAAAAACCGCCCCGGGACATCAATATCCAAGAGATCGCCGCAGTCCTCGAGGGTCCTTTTTCCCTGGTGGACTGTGTTGACAATCCCAGACTCTGCCACCAGGCAAATGCGTGTCCAACCAGAAACCTGTGGGTGGATGTCTCTCAAAAGATTCGGAATACCCTTTCAGAAAAAACACTGGAAGATTTACTACAAGAAGGAGGTTCTTTAAATTGATCTATTTAGACAACAATGCCACTACCGCTTGCGACCCGAGGGTGGTCGAGATTATGCTGCCCTTTTTTAAGGAAAATTATGGAAACCCCTCTTCACTTCACGCCGCTGGACAACAGGCGAGAACCGCCGTTGAGGAAGCGCGCCGGCAAGTCGCTTTGCTTGTGGGCTCCAGGCCGGAGGAGATTCTCTTCACTTCCGGGGGAACCGAGTCGAACAACCTGGCTCTGAAGGGAATCGCTCAAGCTCTTCGAGGTAAGGGAAACCATATTCTCACCTCCTCCATCGAGCATTTCGCGGTGTTGAATGTCTGCCGGGCGCTGGAAAAAGAGGGATACGCAGTGACCTATCTTCCTGTTGACGAAGATGGACTGGTCAATCCGGCCGTTTTCGAAGAGGCACTTCGGAAAGACACCATCCTGACCTCGATCATGCTCGCCAACAATGAAACCGGCGTGATCGAACCAGTAGCCGAACTTGCCGCCATCGCCCACGAACACGGCGTCCTTTTCCATACCGACGCTGTACAGGCAATCGGAAAGATCCCCATTGACGTGGTCCGAATGAATATAGACTTGTTAACCGGATCGGCTCATAAATTTCACGGACCAAAAGGCTGTGGCTTTCTTTACAAGAAAAAAAGAGTCAAATTGCAACCGCTCCTCCAAGGTGGACATCACGAAAAGGGATTTCGCGCCGGCACGGAAAACGTACCGGCGATCGTCGGCTGCGGCCTGGCCGCTCAGCTCGCATCTCTGGAAATGGAGGCGAATCACGAGCAAGTTGGAAAATTGCGCGACCGTCTCGAAACGGGATTACGGAAATCTATACCGGCAATACATATTGCCTCTTCTTCGGCATCCCGTCTGCCCAATACCAGCCTGGTTTTGGTAAAATATGTGGAGGGAGAGGCCATGCTTCTCAACTTGGATTTCGACGGGATATGCGTCTCCAGTGGTTCCGCCTGCACCTCGGGATCGCTCGAACCATCTCATGTGCTTTTAGCCTGCGGTTATCCACATCAGGACGCTCATGGGTCAATCCGTTTCAGCCTGAGCAAATTCAACCGGGAGGATGAAATCGACCAGGTGCTTGACCGGTTTCCGAAGATCGTCAACACCCTGCGGGATATGTCTCCATTTAAGTTGGCAACATAATGTGTACACGTATTAACGCTTAGAAACCGGAGGACAGAAGACCATGTACAGCCAGAAAGTATTGGATCATTTCCGTAGACCTAAAAACGTGGGAAAAATGGACAATCCGGATGGAGTCGGCAAGGTCGGTAACCCTATATGCGGCGACGTAATGGTCATGTACCTGAAAATCAGCCCGGAGGAAATCATCGAGGACGCCAAATTCGAAACTTTTGGTTGTGGAGCGGCAATTGCCACATCCTCCATCGCGACCGAACTGATCAAGGGTAAATCGATACGGGAGGCCCAGCAGGTCACCAACAAGGCCGTCATTGAAGCCTTAGACGGGCTCCCCCCCGCCAAGATGCACTGTTCGGTGCTGGCCGAAGAGGCGGTGAAAAAGGCGATCGAGGACTACGAACAGAAAAAATCCGAACCGGCGCAAAACGTTCCCCACGCCGGGAACAACGAGCAATGAACGGAATGGAGAAGGAAGCAAGGAAAAAAAGGCTGCGGAAAATCTTATGAAAAGAGATGATGAAAAACCGAACTGAGCGGTGAGGAAAGGATTGTTCAACCTGTCCTCCCGCCGGCAGCAGCGCGGGAGGGAAAGTCGTTGAACTGATGACGCGAGGAAGTGGTTATTCTTCTGTTCACTGATCACTGTTCACCATTAATTTTAGGAGGAGGTCGATAGGTTTGCCCAGAAAAATACTATTAGTTCCCTTCGCTTTGGGACTGATTGTCATCGGGTTCGGAATTTCCGGAACCGGGCCGGTCGTTAACGCGATCGCCCGGAACTTCGCCGTATCTCCCGATATCGTCGGCCGGGTGTTTTTCTTTCAAGGCTTAGGCTATTTCCTCTCCATTCTGGCCGGAGGATTCCTCGGGGACATGCTGCGCCAGGCCCATATCCTTCGGTTGGGTTTATTCATCGCCATGATCGGTTTTAGCGGAGTGGCCTTCCTCCCCTCTTTTACTCCGGTTGTCGCTTTGTTTTTAGTCGCCGGTATCGGGCTGGGCTTTTTGGACTGCATGATCAACCCGGCGGCAACCGCCATTTTTACCAAAAATCCCGGAACGGTACTCAATCTGATCCATGCCTTTTTCGGACTGGGCTCCATGCTGGCCCCGTGGATTTACACCGCTCTCATCCGAACCGACTTGAACTGGCAGGATTACTATAAAGTGGTCGCTCTGTTCACCTTTGTGACCTTCATCGTTTTCTTGCCCTCCTTCATCCCCCGGAATATTCACAATAATCGGTTCCGGGATATTCTCACCGTCTTCAGGAAAAAGGCTTTCTGGTTCATGGGCGCCACTATGATCTTTTATTCTGCAGGTGTGACCACCCTGAACGGATGGATGGTCACTCATCTCGTTTTGCGGGGATGGGCGGAGACAACGGCGGCATTGTTTCTGTCCAATTTCTGGCTGGGATTATTCATCGGACGGTTTTCCCTTTCCCGACTCTCGGACAAAATCGGTCATCTCAACATGATCCGCCTGAACTCACTCGGAGGAATCCTGTTCACCGCCCTGGCCGTTTTTCTCCCCCCGGGGAACCTTTCAATGCCTGTCCTTCTGTTCATCGCCGGGTTCATGCTCTCCACCGCCATCCCCACCACGATCGCCTATGCGGTGGTCAACTACCCGGGTACCACCTCGACTGCTTCCGGATGGGTGTTGTTCAACAACGGTCTGGGAATCATCATTTTTCCCTGGCTGGGAGGTATTATCGGATCCATGTCTGGCTTTAACGTCACCCTGGGGCTGGTCCCCCTGTACCTCTTCATCATGTTCATCTTTCAACAATTGCTCGCCGGAGAAATCACCCGCCGGACGCTGGGCACATGATAGAAGAGAAATATGAAACCTTCAGAAGCTGGGGGTCCCCTATCGCTAAAAACGTTCGACTGGGAAAAGTCGACAGAAAATGGTTACTTAAGAGTCTTCCGCCTTTATACCCGGTTTACTCAGGCTCCGTATTTGTTCATGCGCAAAGCGTTGGCCAGCATCAAGCTGATCAGTCCCCGAGCGGGGAACCGGCCCAAATAACCATTCTTACACTCCCGTTCTGTGAAGCGAGTCCGGTCGTCCGCTCCCGCATAGGGCGAATGGAGAAGGACCGGAGAAGGATGCCAGGAATGGCTCTTCAGTAAAGCAGGCGTTGAGTGATCACCGGTTACCACCAGAACATCCGGTTTCAAATTCAAAACTGCGGGAATAAACCGGTCAAAATACTCGAGACATTCCACTTTCCGGGCAAAATCTCCGTCTTCCCCGGCTTTGTCGGTATCTTTATAATGGACGAAAAAGAAATCGTAACTTTCCCACTGCTCCTCCAGATAGCGGATCTCATCCTCCAGGGTTCCACTCAGCTCAGGAGTCTCAAAACCAAAAAGCCGGGCTATCCCCTTATACATCGGATACAGGGCAATCGCCAGAGGCTTTACCCCGTAACGCTCCGGAAAGCGTTCCAGCTCCGGTGATTCGGCAAACCCGCGCAACAGAATGGCATTCGCTTTCGGTTCACCGACAACTAAGGGCAGTGCCTTTTCCAAAAACTTCCTGACGACCTGCGAGGCTTTTTCCGACGTTTCGTCCAGCGCATCCGGGGAATAGGGTTTATACCCTTCTTTTTGTGGATCGGTATCTCTGATGCGGTCTCCGGAGGCGGCACCCCGCAAGACCATGACAAAGCGATGCTCGATCCCCGGTTCCAGAATGATTTGGACCCCGTCGATTTCCCTGATCGCTTCGCTGATCCGTCCTACGATCCGGCGGCATTCCTCTGTGGAGATCCGTCCGGCCCGCCGGTCGATAATCACTCCTGCCGGATCGGCCGTCGCGAAATTCGCCCGGGCGGCAATATCGCCATCCTGCAGGTGAAAGCCGACACCCAATGCCTCCAGAACCCCCCGCCCGATCAACAGGCTTTCCGGATCATATCCAAGCAAACCGATATGTCCGGGCCCCGAACCGGGGGTTATTCCGTGATTGACCAGATCCATCAATCCCAGTACGCTCCTGCGGGCCAGCCCATCCAGATTCGGGGTACGGGCGGCTTCCATCTCGCTCTTCCCGCCAAAATCAGGATGAGGGAGTCCTCCCAGCCCATCGACCACCAGAAGGATCATTTTCTCTCTCCCTTTTTTGGTCAAACTCTTAATCTGATCAAGAATGTCCGGCATTGCTTTACTCCCTTCAGTCCTATGATTATCGGCAAGCTAGTCAGGCCGAGAAGCACCGTTGCCCAGGGTCTGTCAATTACTTTGTTCCTGGAACTCACGAGCTATATTAGCATAAAAAAGAACCAATGCCGAGACCGGCTTATTTTAGTCAGGGGAATTACAACCCCCCTGCCTGGCGGCGAGGACGGGAGGGAATCAATCTTATATGCTTTCCTATCAATAAGCGTACAGCCGGCCGTAGGGACGGGTGGTCAGAGGGAATAACTTTACAAACGAATCCCGGGTCAAGGAGGGCAGCGACCAGTCGAGATCACGCTGGTATTCTTCAATATAGCGGGAGAGTTCCATGAATTCCTCACCGGTGGGTTCTGCGATTCCGATACCAAGGCCGGCCTGTACTGGATCGAAAAGACCACGGATATACATGGTGCCGCCATGCATACCGGTGGCTGTGAAGCGTCCAACCGGAGAAGGTCCGGAATATTCACCGATTCCGAGGATAGCGATCATACCGCCGGCCATGTATTCCCCGGTAAAATCTCCGGTTTCTCCGCCCACGACGATCACCGGGTAATCATCCTGAAAGGCTTTCATGTGGATACCCAGGCGGTACCCGGCATTTCCCCTGATCCACAATTTACCCCCCCGCATTGCATGGCCGGCGATGTCCCGTACGTCGCCTTCCACGATGATTTTCCCTGAATTCATGGTGTTTCCCACCCCTTCCTGGGCGTTTCCCCTTACCCGAATCGTCACTCCGTCGGAGAAGATGCCCAGATCGTCTCCGGGAAGGCCAGATATTTCCACCAAACCCTCTCCGGAGAGGGCTCGTCCCAGGTAACGCTGCCCATTCACTCCCGTAAGACGAATCTCACGTATTCCATCGTTCCAGAGGCGATCCACCTGGCTGTTAATTTCCCGGTAATGAACTCCTTGACATTGTATGGTGGTCATACTTCGATCCCCGCCCCTTCTACCATATGTTTTCGAAAGTTGAATGGAAGATTGATAATACCGAATTTCGGGTCAAGGAGTTTTTCCCGAAACGTATCTACTGGAAAACGCTGTCGGATCAAGTTAAGATAGATTCCAGCTTTTTCAATCTCTCCCACGAAAATTAATCCAACCACCCGGTCACCGGCGAGCACCAGTTTCTGATAAACCCCTCCCCGACGGCGGACTAACGTTTCAAATCCCACACCGTCCGGGCTGACAATTCCTGCCGAGATCAGGGGAAGTTCGCCCACCTCTAACGCATTCACCGGAAGGCTTCCCGCATATTCGGTTTCCCGCCCGGCCATATTCCAGCCGGCCACTTTCCCCTGAGCGACCGCTTCCGGCCAGACCGCGGACACTACCCGTTCTCCGGTCAAAAAATGTGTCGTTTCCGCTACGTCACCGGCAGCGAAAATCCCTGGAACAGAGGTTTCCTGATGAGTGTCGACCACGACTCCCCGATCAATTTCCAGCCCGGTATGTTTCAACCAATCCACGTTCGGCCTGATTCCGATGGCTATTACGGCAAGTTCCGATGGTATCCTTCGGCCCGAGCGGAGCATTACCGCGGAAAGTCGGCCCTGGTCACTCTCGAATCGTTCGATAGTATCTTCAAGAATCACCTCTAGGTCATGATTACGCAGGGCTTTTTCCAGAAGCGCCGAACCCTCCTTATCGACCATATTCCCCAACAGGCGAGGAGCGAGTTCGACAATAGACAGTTCGAGCTCCCGACCCAACAAGGCTTCAGCCGTCTTCAACCCTATGAATCCACCACCGAGAATGACCACTTTTTGGATCTGATTCCGGTGAATGAACCGATCGACCTCATCCAGATCCCGGACCCGAGTAAAGGTGAATACCCCGGGACTGTCCATCCCGGAAAACGCAGGGAGAACAGGCACTCCGCCGGTCGCAATCAGCCCTTTATCGAACTCGACCTCATCGCCATTGGCCAAAATCGCCGTCCGTCCCGCAAGGTCCAGACTGGATACCCGCTTCCCCCAGAGGATATCTACATCCGCTCTCTGAAGCGCGTCACCGTTATACGCAATCCCCCGACTTCCCTGACCAAGGGCATAGCTGAGTAAGGGCCGGGAGTAGGCTTTTTCCTCGTCGCTAACCGCCAGAATTCGCCCATTCCAATCTACCTCGCGGATCGCACGGGCCGCAAACCAGGCGGCCACGGAAAAACCGATCAGCAAATATTTCGTTTTTTCCCTATTCATAGGTCAAGGCCTCGTTCGGACAGTTCGCCACGCACCTTGGGATCTCATCTTTACCGCACAGATCACATTTGCTGGCGACCTTCCGGGCTTTTCTTTCCATTTGGATGACCCCATACGGGCAACTCATGATACACATCCAGCAGCCGACACAAATCTCTTCGTCACACAAAACCGTCTGTCCGTCCCGCTCCCGGCGCATCGCTCCGGTCAGGCAATTCTCAACGCAGGGCGCATCATCACAGTGCCGGCATTGCAAGGCAAACGAGAAGACTCCTTCCTCTTCCAGTCGGATCCGCGGAAGCGCCCGGGGAAACTCCTCTTTGAAGGCTTTGATGATTTTGCCCGAGTGGGAATGCTTGACCAGGCAGTTAATTTCACACAACCGGCAGCCGATACAAAATTCTTCGTGAATCCGGACTTTCTTCATAATTACCACCCCTCTCCGGCCTGCTTCACGCCCAAAAGCATCGTTTCCTCACGACTGAGACCTATCGAACGTAGCTGTTCCCGGTTGCCACGCAATGATTCGATGGCATTCATTCCCATGCCTCCAAGCATTTCCTTGATCTCGAATGACCAGG
The DNA here is from genome assembly GCA_035477455.1 of Atribacteraceae bacterium. Classification (NCBI taxonomy): domain Bacteria; kingdom Pseudomonadati; phylum Atribacterota; class Atribacteria; order Atribacterales; family Atribacteraceae; species Atribacteraceae bacterium. Next base: position 10,865 of record DATIKP010000073.1, on the reverse strand, counting down.
CGCGCAGGAGATTCACCAGGCGGCGAACACCGATATTCGGATTCAGCCGTTTCGTAAGCAAAGGGTCTTGGGTGGCGATTCCCCAGTTACATTTCCCGGTATAACACTTCTGACAAAGATGACATCCCAATCCAACCAGGGCGGCCGTTCCGATATAGACCGCATCCGCTCCCAAAGCAACCGCCTTGAGCACATCGGAGCTCGCGCGAATCCCACCGGCAATCAGCAAGGAAGCCTGGTGTCGGATGCCCTCCCGGCGAAGCTTTTCGTCGACCTGGGCCAGGGCGAGTTCTATGGGGATTCCCACGTTGTCCCGGATCACCCGGGGAGCCGCTCCGGTCCCACCCCGGATCCCGTCGATGGCTACGATATCGGCACCGGCTCGGACCACTCCGGAGGCGATGGCCGCCACATTATGAACCGCGGCGATTTTCACCGAAACCGGCTTCTGATAGTTCACCGTTTCCTTGATGGCGTAAATCAGGCGGGCCAGGTCTTCAATGGAATAAATATCATGATGGGGCGCGGGAGATATGGCATCGCTACCCACCGGTATTTTCCGGGTGCGGGAGATGTCCACCGAAACCTTTTCCCCGGGTAGATGACCACCGATACCCGGCTTAGCCCCCTGGCCGATCTTTATCTCCACCGCTGCCGCAAGACGCAAATAATCAGGATGCACTCCGTAACGCCCGGAAGCCACCTGTACAATAATATTGTTACCATAAGGGTAAAGCTCGGGGTGCAGTCCGCCCTCGCCGCTGTTGCAATAGGTGCCGGTTTGGCGCGCGGCTTCCGCCAGGGATCGGAAGGCGTTGAAACTGATTGAACCGTAGGACATGGCTGAAAAAAGCACTGGGATTTCCAATTCGAGCTGAGGGGTTAGGGTCGTAACCGTATGGAGACCTTCTTCCTCCCAGTCAATCGCGGCCTTTTCCTCTTTCCGACCCAGGAAGGTTCTGAGTTCGATCGGTTCCCGCAAGGGGTCGATCGATGGATTGGTCACCTGACTGGCGTTCAATAAAAGATGGTCCCAGTAAATCGGGTAGGGACGGTCGCAGCCCATGCCGGTTAAAAGAATCCCCCCGGTCTCGCTCTGTTTATAGAGATTACGCAGGTGCTGCCGGCTCCAGCTAGCGTTACCGCAAAAGCCCGCTTCCCGCTGCTCGACCGAAAGAGCCGCAGTCGGGCAGAGAGTAACACATCGCTGGCATCCAACACACTTTTCTTCCTCGCTTTGGACCTGCTCTTCGACGTTTGATCCCTGATGGACATCGTTAGCACACTGCCGGACACAGACCTGGCAGGAAATGCACCGATCATCATCCCGCTTAACCTTATACTCCGGAAACAACAAGCTTATGGCCATGATCCACCTTCTCGCCAACCCGACCGGCCACTACTTCCCCGGCTCGCAGGGACACGACTCGGTCAAGACAGGGCGCAATTTCCCGTATCGCGCTTTCTTCGCTGGATAAATAAAAACACTCGTCTTTCCAGGCGGCAACCATCGGGCGGAGCTTGATCCGGTCCACCATCCCGAACATTCCTCCCTGGAAACCGACAATAATGCTGAAAGGACCGTTGAGCAGCGCTCCGCCGTATATTGTCCTCAGCAGGGTATGAAGGCTTCTTTCTGGGTCCTCCATCTGTTCGATAACTTCCCAGAAGGGACTGGCAAAGACCGAACCCAGACGGTTCATCGGAATACCATGTTTCCGGACCAGGAGGTCGACGAGGTAGGTAATCACCTCGGTATCGGTTTGTAAATGACAAAGATAACCGAAATTCTGAAGATATCTCCGATTGATCCCATACGAGGAGATTTCCCCATTATGAACGACCGACCAAGACAATAACCCGAAAGGGTGTGCGCCGCCCCACCACCCGACACTGTTTGTGGGAAATCTTCCATGAGCGGTCCAGCACCAGGCATCGTATTCTTCGAGTCGAAAAAACCGTCCGACATCTTCGGGATACCCGACACCTTTGAATATACCCATGTTCTGCCCGCTGGAAATAACGTATGCCCCATCGATCCGGGAATTGACTTCCATCACCACCCGAACGACGGCATCTTCCTCGCTTTCCGATTCACCCCGGTAACTGAGAAAGTAGCGTTTGAAAATCGGCCAATCGCGAATTCCGGCTGTCTCCCGGTATGGGATGTCTTCTGCTTTTTCTATCCGGAAAGTCCGCTTGATGGTCTCCTCGACGTCAGGTACCACCCCGCGATCATCATAAAGCACATGGAAGGCCCGGAGCTCGGCAAACTCCGGATAGATGCCGTAGGCCGCAAACCCTCCCCCCAAGCCGTTGGATCGTTCATGCATCACCGCAATGGAACGGATAATCGTATCTCCGCTCACTCTTTTGCCATCTTGATGGAGAATACCGGTTACCGCACAGCCAGCCGGGATTCGGACGGTTTCTCTCATAAGCCTTTCCTCCTACAGTATCGGAAGATAATTTTCCAACTCCCAGGGATGTACAACCGTCCGGTATCGATCCCATTCAATCTGTTTATTTTCCATAAGATACCGGAAAACATGCTCACCCAGGGTTTCCCTAAGGAGTTGACTTTGTTCGGCGGCGTCAATCGCTTCCTTAAGACTACCGGGCAGAGAAAGAATTCCCAAAGATTTCCGTTCGTCCGGGGTCATGTGGTACACGTCTTTTTCCACCGGTTCAGGGAGAGGATAATTTCCCTCTATACCCTTCAGTCCGGCAGCGAGCATGGCTGAAAAAGCAAGATACGGATTGCAGGCCGGGTCGGGATTCCGCACTTCGATCCGGGTTGCCTTTTCTTTTCCTGGTTTGTAGAGAGGAACCCGGACCAGAGCCGAACGGTTTTTCCGGGCCCAGCAAATATAGACCGGAGCCTCATACCCGGGAACCAGCCGTTTATAAGAATTCACCCACTGGTTGGTTACCAGGGCGATTTCACTGGCGTGGTGAAGGATACCGGCAATGAATTTCTTCGCTTCAACCGAAAGATAATACACATCAATGGGATCGAAGAAGGCGTTTTTGTCGCCAGCGAAAAGCGACTGGTGGGTATGCATGCCCGAACCGTTCTGGCCCATGATCGGCTTGGGCATAAAAGTAGCGTAAACACCGTATTGCTGGGCGATTTCCTTGACTACGATCCGGTAGGTCATGACATTGTCGGCCATCTCCATCGCTTCGGCATATCGCAGATCGATTTCGTGCTGAGAGGGAGCGACCTCGTGATGGCTGTATTCTACTTTGATCCCCATATCCTGCAGGGTACGTATCGTGTCTCGCCTGAGGTTGGACGCAGCATCCAGGGTGGTCAAATCGAAGTACCCTCCCCGGTCGAGGACAGATGGTTCGGCCTCGCTCTTGAAATAAAAAAATTCGAGCTCCGGCCCCAAATAATACGTATATCCCCTGCCCGCCAGCTTTTCCAGGTTCCGGCGGAGAATATACCGGGGATCCCCATGATACGGGGTACCGTCCGTATTCAAAATATCACAGAACAGCCGGGCCACTTTCTCTTCACCATTCCTCCAGGGAAGAATCTGAAAGGTGGGGGGATCCGGCATCGCGATCATGTCGCTTTCGTCGATCCGGGCAAACCCCTTGATCGAAGAACCGTCAAACCCCATCCCCTCGCTCAGCGCACACGATAGTTCGTCCTGGGTGATGGCAAAGCTCTTTAGAAAACCCAGGACATCGGTAAACCAAAGCCGGATAAAACGGACATGGTTTTTCTCGCAATACTCAAGGACCTCTTCTTTGGAACGGATCTGGCAAGACATGATGCAACTGCCTCCTTGAAGACGGTTTTTTGGATAAAAAAAGGGCGTTTCATTCCCATCATTGGAATAAAACACCCTTGTTCACGACCTGACCCGGCTTCGGGCAAACGGTTGTATCGATCGGTTGTACGTTCGTTCCAGGAACCGCCTCCCCAGGTGCTCAACCATCTCCTGTTTCCTTCGGAGGGTCCTTTCCGAAAAAGCGGGCTGGCATTGTAACCAAAAAAAAAAGCGTTCCGCCCAGTGGGTGGGAACGCCTTCGTTCTCTTAATTAACCAACATCGGTCAATTCATTTTACGAACAACCCGGTCTTTTGTCAAGTCATGTGTCATTTATTTGTTGAGACTCGCTGATAATCTCTCTCAAGAGCTCGCTTGAAATGTCCCCCTTTCTAAAACCTGCTGTATAAAGTCCTCCCGATCCCCCCCTGGAAGAAGCAGCGTCTTTTTGTTTCTCACCGCAAGAGGAATATTGAACAGACGGCTACGGAAAGTATATATGGTTACGGAGAGGAGGTATCTCAAGGGGATATTTTAAAAGAGTCTTGACAAGTTGAAAGCGTTTCCCTTGACAAAATAATTTTAGAGAGTTATCATTCTATTAGGTCAATCTAACTTAGGCAATGAGGTGCGAAGGTGTCCTTAACGGAAAGCCTGGAAGATTATTTACAGGTTATATACCAGGAAGAAACAGAAAAAGGAATGGCTCGGGTTAAAGATGTGGCCAACAAGCTCTCGGTTCGAGCCAGCTCGGTCATCGATGCCGTACACCGGCTTAAGGAGGCCGGATACGTCAGTCACGAAAAGGGCAATTTCATCCGTTTGACCCAACCCGGGCTCCGGCAGGCGGAAAAAAGTTTCGAGCGAAATCATATTGTTTACAAATTTCTCGATCAGGTTTTGGGAGTTAACCCTGAAAATGCCAAAAAGTTGACCTGCGGTATCGAACACCATATGAACCGTGAGTTTTTCGATGCGCTCTCGGCTTTGTGCCTTTTTTTTGAGCGCCATCCGGAAATCCAGGAAAAATATTTACGATTCCGCCAATCTTTCGAGAAGGGAAATGTCCGCGAAATGTACCCTACCCTTGACCAATTTACCCTTGGCGACCGACTTAAGATTATGAAAATAGCTGGAGGAAATTTCGTCCGCCAGAGACTCATGGCCATGGGGATGACCCCGGGCCAGGAAATCGGAATTGAACGAGTTGCTCCCCTTGGTGATCCTATTGATGTTGTCTTACGGGGGTATCATCTCAGCTTAAGAAAAGAGGAAGCCAAATGCATTCAGGTCGAAAAACAGTAGAACACACACCAATCCTTCCTCTCTCCCTGACCGGACCGGGAACCTATGAAGTAACGGAGATCCGGAGCGGGAGCGAACTGACCCGGAAACTCCTCTGCCTGGGGATCCAACCCGGACAACATATCGACCTACTTAATGAAGATTGCCGGGGACCTTTGATGATCGGGCTCGCCGGGAATCGTTTAGCGTTGGGACGGGGCCTCGCCCATAACATCATGGTACGGCAGGTCCGGGACGCGAGGTGCATGGTATGAACTCAGGAAGTCTTGCCGTCCACGGGAAGAAACTCGAAAAACGGCAAGCGAAAACCGTCGCCTTGATCGGTAACCCCAATGTCGGGAAAACCTCGGTGTTCAATGCCTTGACCGGGTCCCACCAGAAGGTGGGGAATTGGCCGGGTGTGACCGTTGAAAAAAAAGAAGGACGCTTCGCCTACGCCGGACAGAACATTAACCTCGTAGACCTCCCCGGACTGTATAGTCTGTCCCCTTTTTCTCTGGACGAACAAATCGCCCGCCGTTTCATCTCCCGGGAAAACCCCGATGCGGTCGTGGTCATCGTCGACGCTTCGAACCTGGAGCGGAACATGTACCTGGTTTTCGAGCTGATCGAGATGGGCGTAAATCTGGTCATGGACCTCAATTTCATGGATGAAGCCAAAGAACGGGGTCTCCAGGTTAATTCCCGGGAGCTCTCCCAGGTCCTCGGGATTCCCGTTGTTGAAACGGTTGCATACCGGCAGGAAGGAATCGACACCCTCAAGGAGGCGATCAGCCAAGCTGCTTATAATCCGCGGATTCCTAAGAAGTTCTCCTTTCCGGACCGTCTGGAGAATCACGTTGTTCATATTGAAACCTTAATCCGGGAAGCAATTCCTGGCAATAGAAAAGAAACCAGCCTGTGTCCGGAGTGTTCTGCCTGTTCCGGGAGCACGGAATTCTCTATCAATGGTTTCCCGGTTCGCTGGCTGGCGACCAAACTCCTGGAAAACGATCCGGACATCCATGATTTGATTCGGACCCACCTCCCTGATGAGAAACGCGACCATTTCAATAAGGAGCTCGCCAATATCTTTTCCGCCATCCGGCATGATTACCAGGAAGAACCGGAAGTTGTCGTCGCCGAGGAACGGTATGCCGTAATCCACGGATTCGTCAAGGAGTTCTTTCACCAGAAGGCGACCATCAGCCGGCGGATGAAGCTCACTGACCGTCTTGATCGGGTTTCCTGCCACCGCTATCTCGGCCTCCCCCTATTCCTGGTCTTTATGTGGCTCACCTTCCAGGCCACCTTTCTCCTGGGAGGGTTTTTCGTGGGGTATATCGAAGGGGCTTTCGAGTGGCTGAGCGAAGGGGCAATAACCCTGTTCGGACGCCTGGGGTGGGAGTGGCTCGGGTCCTTGGTGGGCGAAGGCGTCCTGGGAGGCATCGGATCGATCCTGGTTTTTCTTCCCAATATTTTCATTCTCTTCCTGATCATATCGGTCCTGGAAGACTCCGGGTACCTTTCCCGGGGCGCTTTTGTCATGGATCGTCTAATGCATGCCATCGGCCTCCATGGCAAATCCTTCATCCCCATGCTCCTGGGTTTCGGTTGCTCGGTCCCCGGGGTGTTGGCCTGCCGAACACTGGAATCGGATCGGGACCGGAAGTTGACCCTCCTGGTGGTTCCGCTCATGTCCTGCACGGCGAGACTCCCCATCTTCATCCTCTTTACTTCACTCTTTTTTGCCCGGAATCAGGGAACGGTTCTGTTTTCCCTTTATCTGATCGGGATTGTATCAGCTATTTTCGTAGCTTGGATTCTGCGCAAAACTCTGTTCAAGGGGGACGTTTCCCCGTTGATCATGGAGTTGCCCATCTACCGGATTCCTTCGGTAAAAAATGTGCTTGGTGAGTCCTGGCGTAAAAGCGCCCTGTTTCTGCGTAAAGCCGGAACAATCATCTTCTTGGTAGTCATTGCCGTCTGGCTTTTAGCCTCGCTTCCCGCCGGAGTGGAATACGCCTCCAGTGAAAGCCTGATGGGGCGGATGGGCGAATTCTTCGCTCCGTTGTTTCGTCCCCTCGGGTTTGGCTTCTGGCAGGCTTCGGTCTCCCTGATCTTCGGCACCGTGGCCAAGGAAGTGGTGGTGGGAACCCTGGGAGCGCTTTTCGGAGGCGAAGGATATCTCGGGAACGCCCTTCTTCGCTACTTCACCCCCTTGTCCGCCTTTTCGTTCATGGTTTTCTCGCTCCTCTATATCCCCTGCGTGGCGACTCTGGGGGCCATCAAGCGGGAAGCGGGCTGGAAGTGGACCGGGTTCGCCTTCCTCTACCTCTTTGTTCTGGCTTATGTTCTGTCTCTTGCGGTATACCAGATTGGACGTTTGTTAGTCGGTTGATGGTGAATGGCGCACCAAGACATACCCGAAAAGACATTTAACCATGTCCGAATTCTCTGACAAGAAAGTGGTGGTGACCGGCGGTGCCCAAGGTATCGGAAAAGCCGTCTGCGCCCGCTTCCTGAGTGAAGGAGCGTTGGTTTCCACCTGGGATTCTGACCGGGAGGCTCTCGGTGAAGTCGCCGAGGAGTGGAGAGCGTATGCCGATAGCTTTCTGCCTCTGACCTGCGACGTCTCCCTCCCCGATCAAGTAAGTGAGGCCGCTATTCGGGTCATTTCCTCCTGGTCTCAAGTCGATGTCGTGATCAACAACGCCGGAACATTCCACTCACTCCCCATTGAAATGTTAGAACCAGATGATTGGGACCGCGTTCTCGGCGTCAATCTGAAAAGTATCTACCTGACCGTACGCAACCTCCTGCCCGCGATGCCCCAGGGAGCCTCTATTCTCAATATCGCTTCGACCCGGGCTCTCCAATCGGAACCGCACACGGAAGCCTATGCCGCCTCCAAAGGCGGAGTTCTTGCCCTCACCCATGCTCTGGCCGTTTCATTATCTGAAAAACGCATTCGAGTAAATGCCCTGACGCCAGGCTGGATCGAAGTGTCCCCAGGGAAGAAATCCTCCACCCGTTCCCCTGTTGGCACTGGCCTACGGGAAATCGATCACCATCAGCATCCCGCCCGCCGGGTGGGAACGCCCGAAGACATCGCCGAAGCCTGCTTTTTCCTTAGCTCTTCCCGAGCCGGATTCATAACCGGAACCCATCTCGTTATCGACGGAGGGATGACGATCAAGATGATCTATGCCGGCTAAATTCCTCCGGCCTCACCCCCCTCCTTTTCTCTTGCCGGGAATGATATGATAGGGAAAAACCAGACTGAGGAGGTTGGGCCATGCGCATCATCGATATCACTCTTCCCCTTTCTCCGGCAACCCCGACCTATAAAGGCAAAAAAAAGAAGCCTGAAATTATCCTGTCACGCAGTATAGAGCAGGGTGCCAACGAAACACTCCTCTCCTTCGAAAGTCATACCGGAACTCATGTCGACGCTCCCTTCCATATGATTGCCGAGGGAAAAACCATCGATCAGTATCCTTTGGAACAGTTCGAGGGAAAAGCGTATGTTGCGGAAATCAGGAATACCGGGGTGATCACCGAAGAACATCTGGCTTTTCTGAAGGATTTACCAGTTTTTAAAACCTATGTCCTGTTGAAAACAGACAATTCGTTCGGGGATCTGAATCGAGAATCGTTCACCTACCTCTCTGAGTCCGGAGCGATATTTTTGACCCGTCTCGCGGTCAAAGGGGTAGGAATCGATGCCCTGGGGATCGAAAGGAACCAGCCCGGTCATCCTACCCACCGGATTCTCCTTTCTCAGGACCGGCTCATTTACGAGGGCTTAGCTCTCTCAAGCATTACCCCCGGCTGGTACCAATTTCAAGCGTATCCGTTGTTCATTCTGAAGGGAGACGGGTCGCCGGTTCGTGCCGTCCTTTGGGAAATCCAACCATGAAAACTTTCGTCTTCTTTGGGGGAACCGGTAACCTCTTCAGTGGAAAAATATATCCGGCATTCTACTATCTTCTTCTCCGGGAAAAGCTTACGGATTTTCGGGTGGTGGCGGTAGGAAGGCGATTCGAGAGTGAAGGAAATTACCGGCAGTTTCTCTCGTACACCCTCGAACAGAATATTCCCCATGTTACCGTGGCGGTGCTCCGAAACCTGCTGAAGCGCACTCAGTACGTGCGGGGCGATATCGGCAGTCCGGAGGATTTCTTCGACTTCGCCGGCCGGGCCGGCCTCGCCGACTCACAGGAAATTCTCTTTTATCTGGCCACCCTTCCTTCCCTGTACGAAAGATTTCTGGAGCTTCTCGAAACGACCATTCTTCCATCATTGCCAACCGTTACTCGTAAAATCATTCTGGAAAAACCTTTCGGCACGGACCGGGATAGCTTCGAAATCCTCGACGAGCGCCTGAAAAAGATCTTTTCCGAACATCAAACCTATTATGTCGATCATTACCTGGGAAAAAACACGGTAAAAAACCTGATCATTCTCAAGGCGGAAAACCTTATTCTCGAAAGGCTTCTTCACCGAGAATACGTAAAAGAAGTTCGGATTGCGGTCAGTGAAAAAGGAGGGGTCGGCAAGCGAGGATCTTTTTACGAAGAAACCGGTGCGATCAAAGATGTCTTTCAAAATCATCTTCTCCAGCTCCTCGCGCTCATTGCCACTGAAAGCCCGGCTCTTTGTGAAGAAGACCGCAGGGAATGCGGGGCATTTCTTGATCAATTAAACCATATGAAAAGCGAAGTGCTCAGGCAGGTTCGCCTACCCGAAACCAGCCAGGTTTCCATCGGCCAGTATATCGGATACCGGGAGGAAACGAATCACCTCGCCTCAACAACGGAAACCCTCGTGAGCCTTCCTCTGTTTCTGAACTCATCTCGCTGGAAGGGCGTACCTTTTCGACTGGTCACCGGAAAAAAAATGGCCGAGAGGCGTTCACTGATTGAAGTCATTTTTCACTCGGTTACTGAACAACCCAATCGGTTGGTGATCGAAATACAACCCGAGGAGAGGATTGACCTGATCGTCAATGCCAAAACGCCTGGCCTTGGTCTTTTTTCTGCTCCAGTCAAGATGAATTTCACCTATGCAGGGACTTTTGGGGGGCCCGGTCCCGAGGCTTATGAAAGCATTCTTTTCGATTGTTATCACGGCGATAAGACTCTGTTTCCCGATTCCGAATTTATCCGTCTGTCCTGGTCTCTCACCGACCAGCTGAAGGATATGCTGAAGCATAACCATGTGCCGCTCGAACACTACCCACCTGTCGTCTACCAGCCGGAACGGTTCTGGAAAGAATTATAAACCAATCCAAGATTTTTGGAAAAATGAGAATCTTTACTGAATTTCCCTCGAAGTTCAACCTAAAATAGTCATAAAAAGAAAAAGGTGCTCAGTTTTAGCGGGTTCCTTCTTGAAGTGCAGTATTGATTCTACTGCAGAAACAAAATAAGAAAACTCATTTCAGCAAGACCCCGTTGCCATCAGCCCCGCCTCATCTGGCATTTTCTCACACGCATCAATGACCAGGTCTGGTTGCAGTGATGCTGAAAAGGCCGTCCCTGGCCTATTTACTGCGAAAATGCGGTGATTTCGGCGGCTGATTCAGGCACCTCAGGCCCAGGCTTCCTTCGTTCTTTTGCAGCAGAATTACTTATGGCAGTAGAACTCAACTTTCGCACATCACAATTATGAGTTTCTCCCTCAACCATGAGGGAACCTGGTTCCAGAATGCGGATATTGACTTTTTCAGATGAGTCGCCGGAACGTGAAAGACTTCCTGCAGAATCTGGGTAAACAATTCACAGACCAATC
>DATIKP010000072.1 GCA_035477455.1 Atribacteraceae bacterium | reverse complement strand
GAAGAGAATTTTCAAAATCTGTTGAATCTGATTCAACTAGCCCTTCCCGCCATACTGATTATTGCATCGCTTCTCGATACCGCATTGAACTTTTTTCTTGGAAAGTGGGTTGGAAAAAAAATCGGGGTTACCTTTCCCAGTTCTCCAAATTTTATACACTGGCGCTTCCCAAAATCGGTTTTTTGGATGTTCGCCCTGAGTTGGATTTTGGTCCTTTTCGGCGGAACCGAAGGTATTGGAAGAATTGGCGTTAACCTTCAAATGGTGACCCAGACACTTTTCCTGGTCCAGGGCCTTTCCCTGGTGTATTTCTATTTGAAAAAATATGTTCAATCAAAGGTGCTTATAATCGGCTTGTTGGTCTTTTCCATGTTTCAACCGGTTTTGACGTTTATCCTGAGTTGGGCCGGGGTCCTGGATACTTGGCTGGATCTTCGGAAGCTCGAATCGGGAAAGCCAGCCGGATCGTAATCTGATTCCAGATTATTGATGGACAATTGCGCCGAGGATCGAACATCACTAATTTTCAGTGTATTCTAAGAATGATACCAGTTAATTCTCTGGGATCAATCTATAAGTAGTATGGAAAGGAGCAAGGCAATGCAAGTGATTCTCGTTAAGGAAGTAGACAATTTGGGCAAGGAAGGCGATGTTGTAACGGTTCGACCGGGTTTTGCCCGCAATTACCTCATGCCGCACAAGCTGGCCGTCGAGGTAACCAAGGGAAACTTGAGCCAGGTAGAACATTTGAGAAAAAAACGCTTGGCCCGTGAACAGAAGGAGCTGGCAATGCTCCAGTCCGTTATACATCAGGTCGAAGGGACCGTTTTTGAGATCATCAAAAAGGCCGGAGGAAAAGGAAAGCTATATGGCTCCGTGACCACTCGGGAAATTGCCGAACTGGTCTCGCAGAAACTTGGAACGAATTTCGATCGAAAATACATCGTTCTTCCGGAACCAATCAAGGAGACCGGTTCCTGGGAAGTCAAACTAAAACTAGGGAAAAGTCAAGAACCCTTGATTACCATAGTCGTTAAAACCGCCGAAGAGAAAGCGGAAGAAGGAAAAAAAACGGCCAGCGGTAAAGAATTTGCTTCGATAGCGACAACTACTCAATTGACTCCCGAAACCGTGCTCCCTGGAGATAGCGCGACAGAAAGGAATGACGAGTCCTGAGTATCGAGAGAGTCCCTCCACAAAACATGGAGGCCGAGCAGGCAACGCTTGGTTCCATGCTCCTGGATCGGGACGCCCTCTTGAAAGCCTTGGAGATATTGCGGTCGGATGATTTTTATTATGACAGTCACCGGCTCATCTTTGAAAACATCGCGAAACTCTTCGATTCCGACCGGGCCTGCGATGTGGTTACGCTTGCGGAAAAAATGCGGCAGAGTAACGCGCTGGCCGTATCCGGAGGTGCGGAATATCTCGCACTATTGGTGAACCTGGTACCCACCTCAGCCAATATTGCATACTACGCACACATCGTTGAAGAAAAATCGCTCGCCCGGGCGTTGATTAACGCCTGCACAACGGTTATCAGAGAAAGTTATGAATCAGAGCAGGAAGCGGTAGAACTACTCGATAAAGCTCAGCATCTCATATTGCAGCTCTCGCAAAAACGTGTCCGTAGCGATTTCGTCCCACTCAAGGAAGTGATCAACGAGGCCTTCGATAAAATCGAGGAGCTCTATCATCGGGACGAACACGTCACCGGGGTTCCTTCGGGCTTTGTCGATCTCGATATCATGACCACTGGGTTTCATCCATCCGAGTTGATCGTGGTCGCCGCCCGACCGGGAATGGGGAAAACGAGTTTCTGTCTGAACATAGCGCAACACGCCGGAACGACAAAAAAGATTGCCGCAGCGATTTTCAGTCTGGAAATGTCCCGTGAACAAATCGCCCAGCGGATGCTTTGCAGTGAAGCCAGGATCGATGCCAATCGAGTCAGAAGGGGAATCCTTTCAGAAAGAGACTGGCCGGAATTAGCAAAAGCGGCGGGTAAGCTTTCTAATGCAACAATTTACATTGACGATTCTCCTGGAATCACAGTTCTCGAGTTGCGGGCCAAGGCCCGTCGATTGAAATTTGAACAAAACCTGGGATTAGTGATTGTCGACTATCTACAGCTGATGCGCAGCCATTCCCGGTCAGAGAACCGCCAGCAGGAAATATCCGAAATTTCCCGTTCACTCAAAGCCATGGCCAGGGAGTTGGAGTTGCCGGTCATAGCGGTTTCCCAGCTTAGCCGTGCAGTGGAACAGCGCAGCCCCAAGCGTCCCCAGCTTTCTGACCTACGGGAAAGTGGAGCCATCGAACAGGATGCTGATCTGGTCCTGTTCATCTACCGGGACGCGTACTATAACCCTGATAGCCAGAAAGGGGGCACGGCCGAAGTCATCGTTGCCAAGCAGCGGAATGGCCCGGTTGGCACCGTCGAGCTGATCTTTTTGGACGAGTATACCCGTTTCGAAAACCAATCTCGGAGAACCTCTCTCGGCTGAAGCCGGCAACCGGTTTCGTATGGTGAGGCATTATGAAAAGAACTTAGAGTGGGAGCGGTTTTTATCGATACCGCATGGGACGGTATTTTTCCGGCTTTGGATACGAAAAAGTTCGACGTGATCATTTCCGCGACCTCAATGACTGAAGAACGCTTGAAATCGAAAGAAATGAGCGATCCTTATCTGATTACTTCCCAAGCCATTGCTGTGCGAAAAGATAATCTATCAGAAATGGTTTGCTGAATAATAAAGCAACCGATAATTAGGAAAATAGATCGATGACGCCGCACGGGAAACAACCCTTGCAAAAATTAGGGCTTTTTCCCGTGTTTTTTATGATACCCTGCTTTATTGAGAAGGGTAGGATATCAGGATGTTTTAGAAGAAACCCGCACAATCTTTCCACAGGATGCGTTTGACCTTTGATTTTTCTGCACTTTTTAGAGCAATTCCGTCTCTGTTAATTGGCGACTACGACCATCCGGGTAACTGCCTTCTCGATCGCCATAGGCTGCATAATCGGCCTGATCTCTGGATTAGCCCGGGTCTTGGCCATATGCTCTGACTTGATCCCCTGGCGGGAAAACGCCTTTTTGCTCCCCTGTGAAGGGGAGAGGGCGGGGAATCGGGCATGTTCCGCTCCCGCATTCTCAACATGAATGTGAAGAGCTCTTGCCGCCTCAGGCAGTCATTAAAACCCCACAAGGAAGGGGGAGTGATACCGGCTCCAAAGAAAAGGAGACCTGTATTCCCCGATGGTTCAAACCACGGGGGGTCCCCAGCACGGGTGGATCAGTTTTTTCCGAACGTTTGGCTCAGATTTTTCTTGACGATCGCATACCAGTGGAGATTCAGAGTAAACTGCGAACTTCTCTTGACATATACGTTCCTGATTCCCGGATAGCGATCGGAAATCAGGTAGGGTGGAGCAGCAAGTAACTCGCGCTTGCCTATTTTATAGTGAGGGTCAACCTCGTGTCTGAATGGAGAAAGGTTGCGGAGATCAGGCATTGAGACACTTGGTACTACGACCCGCTGCTGGCTCGGAAAACATTTCTTAAAGGAAAATCCTCGGGGCTATCCTGTGAGCCTTTCTTTACCAACGTTTTCACCGTCGCTTAGGACATCTATCACCCCTCAATTGGCTGAAAACCGGACATTGACTCAAAGTAGATTATCGGACATGGTTCTTGTGTAGATTCCGGGACTCTAAACTATGGCTATGGTTTTAGCGATTTACAATTATTCAGTTTACTCAGCCAATTTCAATAACTATAATGAAAGGTGGCGAATCATAATTTGAGCGTTTCCCGAAAACCAAAGAAAGGACTGGAGGCTTAGGTGATGATTTTGAACAATGAATTGCTTGAGCAGAAAAGAGGGAGAAAAGAATGAAAGAAGTGCAGATCGCCGTCATCGGCTTCGGAATAGTCGGCGCGGGAACCATTAAAGTTCTCTGGGATCGGAAAGATGAAATTGAAAATGATTTGAGTCTTCCCATAAACGTAAGCAGAGTGGTCGATCGAGACTGGTTTCGGGAAAGATCTTTGGCCATTCCTCCTGAGATAAAAAGTGATGACCCCGACGAAGTGATTGAAAATCCTGATATCCAAATAATTGTCGAAGCCATTGGGGGAGTTGACCCAGCTTATGATATCGTCAGCCGGGCTCTGCGTGCGGGAAAGACCGTTGTCACTCCTAACAAGGAACTCATCGCCAAAAAGGGCCGGGAGCTTCTCGCTTTGGCAGCGGAACATCGTACCGATCTATTTTTCGAAGGTGCCGTAGGTGGTGGCATTCCGATCATCCATGCTCTCCGGGGTCAACTTACTGGAGATAAAATCGTTGAAATTGCCGGTATCGTCAATGGAACCACTAACTATATTTTAAGTGAAATGGCCCATAGTCGGGCTCCCTACCACCTGCTTTTAGATGAGGCCAAGCGGAAAGGGTATGCCGAGCCAGTACCCACGAGTGATGTGGAGGGTTACGACGCAACTTATAAAATTTCAATTCTGGCTTCCCTATGTTTCCATTGCCGGGTGAATCCGGATACGATCTTTCGTGAAGGGATTACCCGAATCATTCCGGAAGACATCGAATATGCCCGAGAACTCGGATACGTGGTCAAACTTTTAGCTATTGCCAAAAGAATCAACGATGTTTTGGAACTGCGGGTTCACCCGGTTTTCCTTCCCAACGAACATCCTTTAGCCATGGTCGATGGGGTGGAAAATGCGATATTTGTCCGGACGAAAACCCGTGAACTGACTTTCCGTGGTCCCGGAGCAGGTGGTGAAGCCACCGGAAGTGCCTTGGTCGGGGATATTATCGAGGCGATACGAAATCTGAAAATGAATTGCCGGGGAAGAGTCGAGTGTGCCTGTCAGGGCGAATATCCGGTTAAACCGATAGAAAATCTGGAAATCCAATATTGTGTTCGCACCCACGCTCTCGACTCACCTGGTGTCTTAGCTCAGATAGCTACTGAATTCGGGAAAGTCGGCGTGAGTCTTTCCGCTGTCAAACAACCGGTGAGCACTCCCGGTGAGCCGACAAACATATATTTCCTGACCCACCAGGTTGTGGAATCCCGCCTCCGGAAAGCCATGGAAAAAATCCGTCTTCTCGAGGTGGTCAAAGATGCTTATGCCATTCGGGTGCTCGGTGAACACCGGTAGTTATATGGGCCGTTCAAGATTGCTTTGACAGTCTTGATTGAAATGCTCTTGAATACTGATATTTGATTTTGCTGCAAAAACTCATTTCAGCGAGGCCCCGTTGCCATCAGCCCCGCCTCATCTGGTGTTTTCTTGCACGCATCAATGACCACGTCTGGTTGCGGTGCTGCTAAAAAGGCCATCCCTGGCCTATTTACTTCGAAAACGCGGTGATTTCGGCGGCTGATTTAGGCAACTGAGGCCCAGGTTTCCTTCGTTCTTCTGCAGCAAAATTACTTATGGTAGTAGAATCAGATTTAAATCTTTTACTGGGTCATCAAGGAGGAGGGGTGGACATTAAAATGGACAAGGATGAAATCAGAACGATCCTGGCCTGTCTACGTTGTCAGAGGGAAACCCAACATAGAATCACATACAGTAGTGGGGTGGTGAAAACGATTCTTTGTGAAGAATGCCGATTAGAGATAAAGATCGATCCGATCAAGCTTCTTGCGTTGTATGGCGAGGACCTGGTGAAAAGGGTTCTGACCAAACCGGGACGTATCACTGAAGAGTACGAAAAAGATTTTTTTACTTTTTTTCTAAACATCCCCTTTCGTATTGCAACAAAACCATACCGGATGTTCAAAGAAATCAGATCACTCAAAGAGAAATAGAACCTTCCCTGTTGCTTAGCTGGATCAGTCGATTGACTGCTACATGCTGCAAAAACTCATAAGACCATCCTTGGCCTTTTTGCTATAAACGCTACAATAATACGCGAGATCGTGGCAGCGTTAAGAGAAAAACAGCGAAAAGTATTTGTCCCTCTATCCTTTGACCCGGGCGAAGAATCCAAAATGACTGGGGCCAGGCTATGGCCTACTTGGCCGGCAAGAAAACCAGGGTAAACCTCTATTGTATGCGGGAATACTACAGTGCCGATATATTCTGCAAAACGTTTTATCATCAGAACGAAGAAAGCTTTCTAGAGGCCCAGATTGACGGCTTTGAGTTCTTCCAGGGTATATCGAAGCGGATGATCTTTGACAACGCAAAAGTGGCGGTAAAAGAAGGATTTGGCACCCATGCCGTACTACAGGACCGCTACAAAGCCCTGGAGGCCCACTACGCTTTTAACTGTGACTTTTGCATTTATATTCCTCGCGGCACATGAGAAAGGGCTCGTAGGGGGCCTTGTGGGTTGGTAAGGCGCAATATTTTCGTGCCGATACCAAGAGTTGATACCACAGACGAATTAAACGTGGAGATACTTCGCCGGTGCCTTCAATACCGCGAGCACAAAATATCCGGCAGAGCCCAGTTAGTCGGTGAAATGATTCTCGCATCAAGGGCCAGAATGGCTCCACTGTCAAAGTACCGTTTTGATCCAAGCAAGACCATTACCGCTAAAGTAGATGATTACTCGACAGTGAGACTTGATTTAAACAACTATTCTGTGCCGGTAAAATATGCTGGAAAAGAGGTCAGCGTCAAGGGTTACGGCAACGAGGTAGTAACACTTTACCGCAGTATCGAGATAGCCAGGTATGCCCGCTGTTACGAGAAAGGCAAAACAAAGTACCGCCTTTAGCATTACCTGGATTTAATTGAAAGCCGCCCCCGCAGTGTATTTAACGCAAATCCCGTTAAAGACAATGTATCAGCAAAATTACTGGAAATAGGTCGGCGGTTATCCGGGCCAAGGGAGATGGTAAAACTCCTATGAGGGAAAAGGACACGGTTGAAATTGACATTCGCCTTTTTGCTTCGAAAATGCGGTGATTTCGGCGGCTGATTTAGGCAACTCAGGCCCAGGCTTCCTTCGTTCTTTTGCAGCAGAATTACTTATTGCAGTAGAATCAATATTAAACGAAAATTTAGGCAATTTGGATATTACGGCGCAATAGAGCCGCGATTCCGGTAAGCAGTGAGCCACGCCTCCGGAAAAAATAAGCCATGCTTCTGGTCAGAGAGCCGCCCTATTTTTGAATGGCTCTCTGACCAGAAGCATTGGTTCAGATCGGAATGCCTTTACGTTTGCGCATGGATTCTTCTCCGTCGATGAGGATGGTGTAAGAGTCATGGACGATCCGGTCAAGGATGGCGTCAGCTAAGGTGCCTTCCCCGATTTTGCTGTGCCAGCCGGCGGGAGTGAATTGGGAACTGAAGATTGTTGACCCCTTTTTGTGTCTGGCCTCGATGATTTCCAAGAGGTCTCGGGCTTCGGTGTTGGCGAGGGGGATCAGCAGCCACTCGTCCAGGATAAGCAGACTGACCTTTTTGTACTGATCCATCACCTTTTTGTAGATGCCTTCCCCTCGGGCCACAGCGAGGTCATTTAATAGATCAGGCAGTCTGATGTACTTGACGGTATAGAAGTTGCGGCAGGCTGCGTTTCCGAAAGCACTGGCAAGATAGGTTTTCCCGGCGCCGGAAGCACCAAGGACGATTACGTTGTGCTTTTCCTGGATGTAGGTGCAGGTGGCCAGGCGGGCAATCAGGGTCTTGTCCAGCTTTCGGTCTGCATGGTATTCAATGTTTTCAATACAGGCCTCACTTTGCTGGAAGTCTGCTTTTCGGATTAGCTTTGTCAGGCGGTTGTTCTTCCGCCTTGCCCATTCAGCATCGACCATGAGACTGAAGCGTTCTTCAAATGTCAGGGCTTCAAACGAAGATTCCTGGAGCTGGTGGCGGTAGGATTCAGCCATAGCCGTAAGACGCATCTCGTTTAGCTTGTTGATGGTGATTGCATTAATCATTTCCCATCCCCCCGTAGTAACTCGCGCCCCGGGTAAGGCCATGGAGTGATGAGTTATTTGGTACAGCTTCTTCAGTGATGACCTTGTCATGCCCTGTTGACAGAATGGTCTTGATGTTCTTGTAGCCGGGACGCGGTGTGTAAGACAAGGCTTTGGCACAGGCAGCCTCAAGCCTTGGCAGGGAGTACCGGTCAGCCAGCTTCACAGAAGCGCCATACAGCTTTTGAAACCCTGCTGTTCCACCTTGCAAGAGGAGAGGATGGCTTTCACGGTAATTGCTGTGTTTGGGCCAGCGCTTTGCCCCCAGGAAACAAAGCGGGCAACATTCCATTGGGTATACTTCTTATGATCCTCAGGCATATGATCAACGACCGTACTGTATTGTCCCGGGCGTCCGTGAAGCCGGGGGTGTGAACAAATCCGTAAGTTCTTGTAGAATACCTCGATGACATTACGGGTCACTCGCACATCTACTTTAAGCTTGATGTATTCATAAGGGACGCTGTAGTGCATTTTATCGACAGATATGTGATAATTGAACTGTACGGTGGCAATCTTCCACGTTGCCAGCTCGTATGGGGCAGCAGGCAACGGTAACAGCAGCGGCTTTTCTTCCTCGAGGAAGACGATCAATCTGCTGCCCTCTTTCTTTTGGAATGGCTTGCTGTTCAGTATTGACAGCTTTTCTCCGATTGCCTCGTTCAGTTCATTTAAGCTAAAGAACGTCTGGTTGCGTAAAGCCGCAATGATCCAGGTTGAAACGATTCTTACGGACCCTTCGGCATTGGGCTTGTCCTTGGGTTTTCTAACCCGGGCCGGAATAACAGCGGTACAATAATGCTCCGCCATTTCATGGTAGGTCTTATTAAGCTCCGGGGAGTACCAGGTTGCTTTCTCTACGCCGGTTTTGAGATTGTCCGAAACCAGTATCCTGGTGACGCCGCCGAAAAACTTGTACATGTTGCAGTGGGCGACAATCCAGCATTCCTGGTTCTGAGAAAGAAAAGCTTCCGCATAGGCATACTGACTGCTGGAAAGGACGCCGACAAACACGTAAGCATTCATAATTTCCCCGGTCTCTCTGTCAACAATCGGGGTTGTTGTTCCCGCCCAGTCCACCTCCAATTGCTCCCCGGGTTTGCGATGAACGTGCATGGTAGCTTTTGTCTTGGCCACATACTGCTGGTAGTGGCAGCAGAACTGGGAATACATGAGTGGAATCTCTTTGTTTGCGCGGCAGTTCTCACAGTATTCGTTCCAAAGCAAACTAAGCGTAACGCCGCTTTTGGCCATTTCCTTGTGGATGTACTCGCAGTCCGGTTGCGGTTGAGCCGATAATTGAACCGGAAATTTCTGACGCCTATCCAGTCTATTATATTTCCGCGCGGCACAGCCGGAATCTAGATACGCTCATGGATGATATTGGAAACCAACTCTTGAACAATATGATCATCCATTGCGTTAAAGCCGATTATGATCGACCCGGAGAACTGGAAAGCGTTATGGTCACGGACATATAAGAAACAAACCTGCAACCGCTTGCCGACGGATTGTATTGTTAACCAAATGGCCGCCTTCTTTCTAATTGACTAATCATTTCCGCTTGAACTTTGCCCATATCCTATATGTTCCCATAATGTATATTATGTAAAGTAACCTTCTCGTACACTGATGTTCACAATTTTGGCTATTGTCAAATGTCGTTTAACTAAATAGTAAGATAACTCTCATTCGTTTTATGATTTAGGTTAATAAGCGGAATACCTATCGTTGGCCGATCTTGGGATGAATTTTTCAAATTGCCTGAATAATCCGGGCCGATTTGGGCCACTGTTCCGGTGAGTGAGAGCCATGTGTCCGGGGAAATTGAGCCACCCATCCGGTTATAGAGAGCCGGTTGAACTGTTCTCCTGTAGAATGGGTGTATGCACTGCTTGAACGCAGTGTAAATACATCCTAAAAGGAGACTGTTGTATGACCAACTACCGGGAGATTCTTCGGCTGTTCCATCAGGGAATCAGCCAGCGCAGCATAGCGTCAAGCTGTGCCTGCTCGCGTAACACTGTTTCCAAGGTGCTGAATTGGGCACAAGAGTTGGGTTTAAGCTGGCCGCTACCCAACGAAGTGTCGGATGCTGAACTAAAGAAGCTGTTCTCACCCGAGCCTACCACAAGACAATCCCTCAGAAGTCTGGCGTAAGATCGCACTTGTTGAAAACAATGATGCGAGGAACTTTTGAAGCACCGATTTCACACAAGGTTTGGTCGATTACCTGATAATGCAGATAATAGGCTGGATCCGTAATGTCGATGAGTTCAATGATGAGGTCGGCATCCTTGATTTCTTCGATGGTTGCTCGAAAAGCATCTTTCAATGTGGTAGGCATATCACGAAGAAAACCGACTGTGTCGGCAAACAGGACCTCTCCACAAGATGGAATGAAGCGTTTCCTGACTGTGGGGTGCAATGTAGCGAACATCCTGCTCTGGACGAAAACGCGGGCTCCGGTCAAGGCATTAAACAATGTCGATTTTCCGGCGTTGGTGTATCCCACGATGGCAACCAGTGGAATATTTCCCGACAAGCGGGTGGCTTTGTTCAGGGCTCGACGCTGGTTGATTTTTTCAAGTTTTCGAGACAGGCGAACGATTCGGTCTTTGATTTCCCGCCGGTTCGCTTCGATTTTTTGTTCACCGGGACCACGGGTACCGATTCCGGCACCAGTCCGGGACATATCTTTTCCTTTGCCAGGAAGACGGCTATACTGGTACTTGAGACCCGCCAGCTCGACCTTGATTTTCCCTTCGGCGGTCAGGGCCCGAGCTGCAAAGATGGCATGAATGAGTTCGTTTTTGGTCAAGACGGATTTTTGCCAAAACGTTTCGAGATTTCTTTGCTGAGACGGACTGATTTCACGACTGAGGACCACTGAAGCGATTTCCGGTTTTCCGGAAAGAAGTTTTTGTATTTCTTCAACCTTTCCTTTTCCGATATAATAACGGGAGGTGGGTTTCTGGACGCGGATTTTTACAGTATCAAAAACTAGGAGGCCACTACTTCGTGCGATTTCTACCGTTTCACGGCATTCTACTGCTTCTTCCCGAAACACCAAGGATGATTCGCTTTCCTGGATAACAATAACCAGTACTTGGCCGGTAATTCTTTTTTTAGAAATCAATCAACCCTCCATTTTCTGTAAAAACTATAGATTTTTTAAGATCTCCCAGTACATTTTCACTCTTTCCTTAAAACCTTTCACGATACCAAATTTTTCTTCCTTCATGACATGAGTTAGACCGGGCAGTTTTATTAATTTTACCTGGATCCCATTTTGTTTGATATACCGGTTTATAGCGACCTCAACTCCATAGCGGGTGATTTCAATGTCGTTGATATTCTGCAGGACATCAGTACGGATCGCCCGTTGTCCGGAAAGTAGCGGGGCTAATTTCTGGGCAAAATCCGTTGCGAACCGACCTTCTTCAAAAACCCCGATGGTCACATCCGCTTCCCGGGAGATCACCGGCAGACTCAGGCTGATCACATGTTCTTCATTTAGGCCGACCAGGTCTGCATCGATCAATAAAACCACCCCACCCCGGATATATTCAAGACTTCGGAAGAGGGCTCCTCCCTTGCCCACATTGCTGAGGATCTCGACAACCTCGATGTTGCGGCGGCGCTTCGCGACCTCAACTGTCTTATCGGTGGAGCCGTCACTAACCACCACTACCTGGTTGATTAAAGGCACCTTCAGCAACACATCAATAATCGGTCCAATCGTTTTCTCTTCATTATAAGCAGCAATGATTGCGGTGACCGTATCTTGCTCCTGAGGCATCTTAGAGGATTCCTTTTCGGATATAAATTTAAAGGACTGTTCTTCCGATTCTTCCAAGGGTTTCAAAAAGATCCTCCCAACTGGTTTCGATGCGTTCACCGGTTTTACGCACCTTGATCTCTATCCTGTTGACCTCGACTGTTTTGTCTCCCAAAATGGCTTGCAAGGGAAAGCCGATCAGGTCTGCATCGTTGAATTTATGACCGGCACGCACCTCCCGGTCATCCAACACCACTTCATAACCATACTTTGCCGCCTCATGATATATCTTTTCCGCCAGTTGCCCCAGAGCGGGATTCTTCATTCGAACTGGTATCACAACCAACTGATACGGAGCGAGGTTCCAGGGCCAGCAGATTCCCCGTTCGTCATGATAGGCTTCAATTGCCGCAGCCATGGTTCTTCCAATGCCAATACCGTAACAGCCCATGAATAGCGGTTTTTCCTCACCCGATTGATCAACGAAAACGGCCTTCATCGGAGCAGTGTATTTTGTTCCAAGTTGAAAAATATGTCCCACCTCAATGCCCCGCTTTTCCACAAGCTCTGAACCGCAAAGTGAACAGGTGTTTTTTTCCTTGCCTGAATCGTTCCGGCAATTCTCACATAAGGTGATTCTTTCTTCACCAGATTCGGCGATGATCAAAAATTCGTGAGATACGTCACCACCGATCACTCCCGAATCGGCACGCACGGCCTGGTACTTAAGGCCGCAACGCTGAAAAATCCGGCAATATGCATCATACATCAGAGCATAGCTCTTTTCGAGATCATCAAGGCTCGCGTCAAAGCTATAGAGGTCTTTCATGATAAACTCCCGGGCCCTCATCATCCCAAAGCGAGGACGTATTTCGTCTCGGAACTTAACCTGGATTTGATATAACAAGAGGGGCAGATCCCGATAGGAACGTATAGCTTTACGAGCCAGATCGGTAATTACTTCTTCATGCGTGGGTCCTAAACAGAAGTCGCGGTCCCGACGATCACGCAGCCGAATGAGTTCGGGTCCGTAAATTTCCCATCTTCCCGTTTCTTTCCAAAGCTCTCCCGGCTGCATCGCCGGCATGAGAAGCTCCTGACCTCCAGCCCGGTTCATTTCCTCACGGACGATATCTGCAATTTTGTTGAGTGTCCGCAATCCTACAGGGAGGAACGTATAAATTCCAGATGAGAGCTGCCGTATCAATCCGGCTCTGAGCATGTAATTGTGACTGATGATCTCCGCTTCTGCTGGGTTTTCCTTTAGTGTCGGGATAAAAAGCTTGGACATCAACAATGTGTGCTCCCCCTGCCCGTCAACGATTCTTTCAATCGTGCTTTGTTCCGCACTGAAAAACTCAGGTTCCTTATTCCCTGCATCTTGGCTCCCCTGCGGGGAAAAAGGTATTAAAATGATCTAAAAAAACATCAATGGCCCGATCTCGGTGTACCGTGCCAATCACCTTTCCATGTGAAAACAAAACCGCCGTACCCTTTGCCAGGGCCAAGCCGAAGTCGGCCTCTCTCGCTTCACCCGGTCCGTTGACTTCACAGCCCATCACCGCGATTCTTATATTCCGGTTTACTTTATAGCGAGCCAGCTTTTTCTTCAAAATACGTACCAATGATACCACATCTCCCATTTTCCGGGCACAGGTCGGGCAGGAAATAATTTCGATGCCTTCATTTTTCAAGCCAAGGGTCTTGAGTAGGATCGAAGCGGCACGGGTCTCGAGCACTGGGTCATTGGAGGTGAGAGAGATACGGATTGTATTTCCGATTTCTTCCCGCAACAGGATTCCGACTCCCAGGGTCGATTTGATGATCCCCTCCTCCCCTTCTCCGGCTTCGGTCAAACCGATATGCAAGGGATATGGAAAGGCTTCACTGAGGAGATGGTTGGTTTCGATGGTCTCTTCGATGTCGCTTGATTTTGCAGATAGAATAACCCGGTGAAAGTTTTTTTTCCGGGGAACTTCCAAATACGTTGCGATGATCTCGAAAAGCGCCTTGACCCGACTTTCTTTTTGAAGCGCAGCCGGCAGTGACCCGGCATTCGCTCCCAAGCGGAGAACCGTTTGAGAATCCTTGAGCATTTCAACAAGGTTTATGTATTTCTCTTGATTCCGGAATGTTCCAGGGTTGATCCGTACTCCATCAATACCGGCACGAACCGCATCCCAGGCAAGCTCAGGAATAAAATGAATATCGGCTATCAATGGGAGTGGCGATTTAGGATGGAGAATTTTCAGACCTTCCAAGGCCTCTCGGTCCGGGACAGCGAGACGAAAAATCTCACACCCTTCCCGTACACTTCGGCGTATCTCCCGCAATGTTTTCTGTATATGGGCAGGATGTGAGCGTCCCATCGCCTCAATGGAAACCGGACTTTCTCCTCCAACTGTTATATTACCCAGTGCAACAACATGGGTGTCCTGTCTTTTCATTGTCCGACAAGAATACGGGTAAAATCTTGATAGGTCACAAAAACGGCCAAAAGAATAAGAAAGACAACGCCTATCAGGTAAATGATACCGACTTTATCCGGGTCGAGAGGCTTTTTCTTGATTTTTTCATAGGCAAAGAGGACCAGGTGGCCTCCATCCAGAATCGGAATCGGTAACAGATTGAAGAGAGCCAGAAAAATACTGATCAGCGAGGCGAACATCAATAGGTTCAGAAATCCGACTTGAGCCGCTTGGCCGGCCATTTGGGCAATTCCGATTGGCCCAGTGAGTTGGAGAGGAATCTGTCCGGTTATGGTTGAAAATAAACCCGCAACACTGAGAGCAAACCAGCCAAAGACAGAGGTAACGCTTCGCCCCAGAGTCAGGAATGGATTGGTTCTGCGGCTCTCCATACCGAAAACCACCTGGATAAGTGCTCGATTTTCTTCTTCGTTCCATTCCGGCGTAACGGGTATGAAGATCGTTTCGCTATTTCGTCGGATGGAGAGAACAATTTCTTCACCGGGACTGGCCGAGATCGCTCCGGCCACATCTTCAACCGAGTCAAATGTGATTCCGTTCAGGGCGAATACGACATCACCGGCCCGAATCCCGGCCCGTTCCGCTGGACCACCCTCCATAACCTGTTGTATTTCGAGATTGCCGGTTGGGACGCCGGTTGCCGTGAAAACAATGAAAACGAGGACGATGGACAGACAAATATTCATCAACGGTCCAGCAACGACGATCATACTTCTCTGCCAGAGCGGTTTTTTATCGAACCGCTCAGCATCAGACACTTCCTGTCGATGATGCCCTTCGATGACGTTATCTCCCATTCCCGCCATTTTGACGAATCCACCCAGGGGAAAAAGACGAATCGAGTATTCAGTTTGAGAGGAGGTTTTTGACCAAAGCTTGGGTCCATATCCGATGGCAAAGCTGAAAACCCGAACCTTGAAAATCCGGGCAAATAGAAAATGACCGAATTCATGACAAACCACCAACAGCCCCAAGACAAAAATAAACGCAAGTAAACTCAACATTCCTACAGACTCCTTTTTTGCAAAACGGTAATGGACAATGGGCAATCCGGAGAAAGAAACGCTCCGGTCTTCATTCCGCTATCTAGGTTTGAATTTGCTGCAAAAACTCATTTCAGCGAGGCCCCGTTGCCATCAGCCCCGCCTCATCTGGTATTTTCTCACACGCATCGATGACCACGTCTGGTTACAGTGCTGCTGAAAAGGCCGTCCTTGGCCTATTTACTTCGAAAATGCGGTGATTTCGGCGGCTGATTTATACAACTCAGGCCCAGGCTTCCTTCGGTCTTTTGCAGCAAATCGACCTCCTCATTTCCACATGCCCACAGTCCCGGATAATTATTCGTAAAGGCGTCGACACCCGCCTGAACGGCTCTTCTGTTGGATTATGGTGTTGGCCATCCGAAATCCGTCCCGATGAAGGGCCAGGACATCCTCAATGGTTTGCACAGAGGAAATATCCTGATCCAAAATATTTTCCAGAATCCTTAGGATTTCACCGAATTTAATCTTTTTTTCCATAAACGCGTTGACACACGCTTCGTCGGCACCTAAAAAATAGGCCGGGTAACCTCCTCCCCGTTTACCAGCTTCCAGGGCTAAATAATATCCTGCAAACCGTTTCGAAACCGGATAATCAAAATGCAATGTCTTTAATCTGTTTAGATCCAATCCGGGGAATGGATTTTCCCGCCTTATTCCCGATTGGAGGGCGCTCAAGATAACGGAACGCATGTCGGGACGGGAGAGAACAGCCGCCAAAAAACCGTCGCGTAGTTCAACCAAAGCGTGTATAAGGCTTTCTCTTTGAACTAAAACATCGATCTGATCAATGGGTCGGTGAAAAAGCAGCGATGCTTCGAGAACTTCAAAACCTTTATTGATTAAATGTGCCGAATCGACCGAGATCTTCGTTCCCATTTTCCAATTTGGGTGGGAAAGGGCCATCTCCGGTGTAATCTCATCCAGATTTCCCAACCATTCGTAAAACGGACCTCCGGAAGCGGTGATAAAAATCCGCTTTATATCACTAATTTCTATCCAACGTAACATTTGCCAGACGGCATTGTGTTCACTATCCAGTGGAACCAACTGAGGCCTTTTTATGAGAGGAAACTCCCGCATAAACAGGTCACCGAGAGCGATCAGGATTTCCTTGCTGGCCATCCAGACGGTCTTCCCGGCCTTCATCAGTTCCCAAAACGTGCTCAGATGCTCCATCCCTACAGTAGCGAAGAAGACCCCGTCCACTGTATTACTTAGCAGGAAGTCTTTCAGTTCCCGATGACCGGACAACATTCTTCCCTGTAGTGGGTCGGGGATGGTTTTCCGGAAGCAAGGATCCTCCTTCGACAACCAACCCCGGGAGTCTTTTAGTTTACCGAGCTGATGAAACAGTTTTTTCCAATTTTCTCCGGCTGCCAGAAGAACTACCGTATGATCCTCCAGATGTTCAAGGGTTTCCAGGATTTGTTCTCCCAGAAATCCGGTAGAACCCAAAATCGCGACCCTCATGGCCTGCCTCCCCAATATACAGCAAGAAAGTAAATAGCCGGACCGGCGAGGAAAAACGCATCGAACCGATCCAGAACTCCGCCATGCCCAGGAAAAAGACGACCGGAATCCTTGACCCCAGCTTTTCTCTTCAATGACGATTCAAGCAGATCTCCTAAAAATGCCACCATGCAAAGCAATATCCCGATACCCAGACCTTCCCATAGACTCCTGCCCGGGATGAGAAAAAGTGTAAACAACATGCCGGCTATCCCCGCTGCCAAGGTTCCACCGAGTAAACCTTCCAAGCTTTTTCGGGGGCTGATAGCCGGAACGAACCGACACTTCCCCCAGCGACTTCCAACCAGATAGGCGCCGATATCTCCGCTCCAGATGATCAGCGCATAAGCGACAATCTCTATCCGACTCGCCTCAAGGCCAGCTTTGACCCAAAAGGAAGGTAAGAAAACACAATAGAGGATCCCGAATGCGAACCAGGCAATCCGCTCTCGGACCAAATCGGGACGCAATAGCCCCCAAAGGACGATCCATAGAAACAAGATATACCACCACAGCGCTAACGGAAGTCCGTTGCCGAAAACAGTTAAGGGGACATATACAAGGGCGATCGGAATCGGATAAAACCAGGGAGACCGGATGCCCCGTTCTGTTATAATGACCAGCTTGAGGTATTCTTGAAAACCAAGCACCGATAGGATAAGAAAAAGAAAAAGCAGGGTCCACTCGGAAAAAAGCACGAGAAAGACGAACGGTGGGAGAGCGTACACGATTAGAAGCGCTCTGAGTACTGTTTCGGATAATCGTCTATTTCCCGCCAATGGTTACCCCGGGCCCCCAAACCGTCTTTTTCGAACAACAAATTCCCGGCAGGCTTGATGAAGATCCGCAACGGTAAATTCCGGCCAAAGAATATCAGTAAACCAGAGTTCCGCATATGCTGCCTGCCAGAGGAGAAAGTTACTCAGTCGCTTCTCTCCCCCTGTTCGTATTACTATGTCTGGATCAGGTTGTTCACCGGTATCGAGATAGCGACGGAACCCTTGATCATCCAACGATTTTACCCCATCGGAAGAAAGAGTGCATATCTTTCCGAAGGCTCGGAGTATTTCATCCCGTCCGCCGTAGTTGATGGCTAGGTTGAGAACCATCCCGGAATTGGTGCGGGTCGCTTCTTCGAGCTGGATCATCTTCGACAGGAGTTCACCGGGAATCCCTTCCCTTCTTCCCAGAAAATGAACTTGAACATTGTTCTCCTTCAACCGAGGTCCATAGACAGCGAGGGAATTAGAAAATAATACCATTAATCCCTGGACTTCTCCGAGGGGTCTTTTCCAGTTTTCCGTAGAAAACGAATAGAGCGTTAAAAAGGACAGTCCCATCTCGGAACATTCCCTGGTGATTGTCTCGACGCTCACCACACCCTGTTTATGGCCCTCCAGCCGGGGAAGCCCGCGCTTCTCCGCCCATCGCCCATTTCCATCCATAATAATGGCCAAGTGGGTCAGTCCGAAACTTAGATAGTCATGATTTCCTTTTCTTTCTTTTCCCATAATCCCTCGGTTTCATTGATATACTGATCGGTCATTTTTTGGATTTCCGCAGTGCCCTTTTTCCCATCATCTTCGGAAATCGATCCGGATTTCTCGATTCTTTTGATTTCATCATTAGCTTCCCGACGGAGATTGCGAACTGCCACCTTCGTTTCCTCAACAATTTTTTTGGCCAACTTGGCAATTTCTTTCCGGCGTTCCTCAGTTAACGGAGGGACATTGATGCGAATGACTGCCGAGTCGACAATCGGATTGAAACCCAAGTCTGATTTCCAGATAGCTTTTTCAATAGGTTGCAGGGCATTCTTATCCCACGGCTGGATCAAAATAGTTTTAGCGTCTGGGGTAGTAATGGAGGCTATCTGAACGAGGGGGGTCAATGCACCATAATAGTCGACTTCGACATTTTCCACCAGGGCCGGTGCTGCGCGACCGGTTTTGACATGAGATAGTTCATCCTGCGCAACGTGAATAGCCCCTTTCATCCTTTTTTCGATATCCCTATAGAGGTCTTTCAGATAATCAGCCATAATTTTCCCTCCCCACAAGAGTTCCGATTTTTTTACCGGTGACGATGTTTTTCAGGTTCCCCGGTTGGTGGATATTAAAGACAAAGATCGGAATGTGGTTGTCCATACACAGTGATACAGCTGTTGCATCCATGAATTTCAAACCCTGCGTCAAAACATCCAGATAATCGAGCTGGTCGTATTTACAGGCATCACGATGCGTTGTCGGATCCGCACTGTAAACTCCGTCGACCTGTGTCCCCTTCAAGACTGCGTCGGCCTTGATTTCGGCAGCCCGCAACGCAGCCGCCGTATCGGTGGTAAAAAAAGGATTACCTGTTCCCGCTGCAAGAATGACCACTCGACCTTTTTCCAGGTGGCGTATTGCTCGGCGCCTAATAAATGGTTCAGCCACCGCCCGCATCTCGATGGCGGTCTGGATTCGGGTGGAGATTCCCTTATCTTCCAGTACATCCTGTAAGGCCAAAGCATTGATCACCGTGGCAAGCATTCCCATGGAATCGGCCGTAATCCGGCCGATTCCATGGTCCCCCGCAGTTCTTCCCCGAAAGATGTTGCCTCCCCCTACAACTACGGCGATCTCGATACCCAGTGATTTGACCGTCTCGATCTCCCCGGCCAAGTACCCCAGGATTTTCATATCAATCCCTGAGGATAGATTGCCCATGAGAGCTCCCCCGGAAAGCTTGATCAGGATCCGATGAAAGCGAGGTTTCGAGGATTCCGTCATATCACTCTTCACCCAACTTCAGCCGGATGAACCTCCTGATCACAATATTTTCTCCAACCCTGGCGATCGTTTCGACTAAAAGGTCCTTAATTTTTTTCGAGGTGTCTCGGATATAACTCTGCTCAAGAAGACAATTCTCCTCGAAAAATTTCTTCAATTTTCCTTCGACGATCGATTTTTGAACCGTGTCTGGCTTTCCGCTTTCCTTGAGCTGTTCCCGAAAGATTTCCTCTTCCTTACGCAGTAGGTCATCGGGAATTTCTTCCGGTGTCACCCAGCGGGGAGCCTGAGCGGCAATCTGAAGCGTCAATTCCTTAACGAATGCTTGAAATTCAGGGGTGCGAGCTACAAAATCGGTTTCACAGTTGACTTCGACCAGTACACCGAGTTTCCCATCAGTGTGGATATAGGATCCAATCAAACCATCATTGGCCACCCGGGTCTGTTTTTTTATCGCCGTATCGATACCCTTTTTCCGCAAAATTTCACAGGCCTTATCAACGTTTCCCGAGCTCTCGAGCAAGGCCTTCTTACAGTCCATAACTCCTGCACCGGTTTTTTTCCGAAGTTCGAATACGTCTCTTGCTTCAATGTTCATCGCTACTCCTCCTTCACCTCCGTCTTGCTTTTCGCTTCTCCTTTGGGTAATTGATCGAGTAGTTCCTCCTCAAATTCATTGATAGTCTCCCCTCTTAATTCATCCAGGACATTGGACTCTTCTGATGCGCCGCTTGCGAAAGGGACTTCTTCCAACCCTTCAACAACTACTTCTTCGTTTTCGCTTACCGCAATCCCTTCGGTTTGGATATCGTCCCGGCCTTCCGACTGAAGACGCTTTCCTTCCAGGGCCGCATTGGCGATAATCAGGGAAAAGAGGCGGATAGCCCGAATCGCGTCGTCGTTTCCAGGAATAACGTAGTCGATTTCGT
This sequence comes from Atribacteraceae bacterium, assembly GCA_035477455.1. Lineage (NCBI taxonomy): Bacteria > Pseudomonadati > Atribacterota > Atribacteria > Atribacterales > Atribacteraceae > Atribacteraceae bacterium. The sequence continues at coordinate 917 of DATIKP010000072.1, read as the reverse complement.
CGGGGTCACAGTTGGTATCCACAATGGAAATCAGGGGAATGTTCATACGTCGTGCCTCTAAGACCGCATTGCGTTCCCGTCGCGGGTCAACCACGAACACACACTCCGGCAATTTTTCCATGTCTTTGATGCCGGAAAGGTGTTTTTCCAGCCGGGCTTTTCTTTTCTGGATTTGCATAACTTCTTTTTTCGGTAGCTTTTCCATCATACCGTCAGCTTTCATCTTCTCGAAATTTTTGAGCTTGTTGATGTTCTGACGGATGGTGGTGAAGTTAGTCAACATGCCTCCCAGCCAACGTTGATTGACAAAATACATTCCGCAGCGTTGGGCTTCGTGCTGAATCGATTCCTGAGCTTGTTTCTTGGTTCCGACAAAGAGGACGGTGCCCCCCTCCCTGACCAGATCCTTGGTAAAATGATAGGCCTTTTCGGTTAACTCGACCGTTTTCTGAAGATCGATGATGTAGATGTTGTTTCTCTCGGTAAAGATATACGGCTTCATCTTGGGGTTCCAGCGCCGGGTTTGGTGCCCGAAATGAACCCCCGCTTCCAGCAGTTGCTTCATGGTGACGATCATAAATCGACTCTCCTTCCGGTTTTTTCCTCTGCGGAGAATTTTCCAACCGATCTTGTACGGCTGACCGGAAAACTCGTCTCCGCATGCGGGATGGATTGAAATCCGCGCTCAGTATAACATGAGTTTTGACTCTTTTACAAAAAACTCGTCTTTCTATTTCTCTTGTGGACTGGTATGCGACGTATCAGAGAATGTATCGAGTAAGGTCTTCGTCCTTGAGGATATTCTTAAGTTGCCTCCCGATGTATTCTTGATCGATAACGACGGTTTGACCTCGGAAATGATCGGCGCGATAAGACAGGTCCATTAAAACCCTCTCCATGACCGTCTGCAGGCGGCG
>DATIKP010000071.1 GCA_035477455.1 Atribacteraceae bacterium | reverse complement strand
CGGGTGTTACTCGAAGAAGCCCGGATCATTCGGGAGATCACCCAGCAGTATGACGTAGGATTTATCGTGAATGACCGGATTGATATTGCCTTGGCCGCCCGAGCGGACGGGGTGCACCTTGGGGATACGGACTTACCGCTTTTGGAAGCTCGCCGGATAGCGCCCCATCTTATAATCGGTAGTTCGTGCGCAACCGTGGAAGAGGCCCGGGCTGCAGAAAAACTGGGCGCCGATTACCTGGGTGTCGGATCGGTTTACCCGACCGCTACTAAGCCGGATGCCGGACCAAGTATTGGTCTGGATCGGCTCCGGGAGATCAAGTGCTCAGTCCGTATCCCGGTAGTGGCCATCGGGGGAATCAACCTAAGGCGGGCCGAGGAGGTCCTGGCCACCGGTGTGAACGGCCTGGCAGTGGTTTCCGTGGTGATTGGACATCCCTCACCCCGTACACAGGCGGCAGCTTTCCGGAACATCATTGTCAATATCAGGGGCAAGAGTGATGGTTGAAAATACGAGTATGTCTGGAAACCCCCCGCGTACACTGGTTGATACCGGAGAGTTCGGGGTGATCGCCATGCTCAAATCCCACTTTGACCGGGATCATCCTCAGGTGGTGCTGGGTATCGATGACGACTGTGCCCTGGTGGAGGGGCCGGCAGGACTCCTCTATGCCTTGACCTGTGACTCGCAGGTGGAAAACGTGCACTTTTTGCCGGATATCATCCCTCCCCGCTCTCTCGGCCGGCGGGTACTGGGGGTGAACCTGAGCGATCTCGCGGCAATGGGGGCTGTTCCCCGGTATGCCCTCCTCTCGCTGATTTTACGGAAAGATCTGGAGCTTTCCTGGTTGGATGACGTGATTGGGGGGCTTCAGAAGGAGGCCGATACCTTCGGGGCCGTGGTGGTGGGCGGTAATATCGCTCGGAGTGACGCTAATCTGGTCTTTGACCTGACCCTGCTCGGGGAAGTCCCCCGTTCACCGCTCTTTCTGCGGGGAAACGCTCGCGTTGGTGACCGGATCATGGTCACCGGGACGCTGGGTGATGCAGCGGCCGGCTTAGTCATCTGCCGCGGCCGGGGAAAATCCGGGCAACACCCGGCATTGGTCGAACGGTATTTTTGTCCCCTTCCCCGTATCACCGTGGGATTGGCGTTGCGGGAATTTGGGATACCCCTGGCCGTGATCGATATCTCCGATGGCTTAATTCAGGACCTGGGTCATATTTTAAAGCGTAGCGGGGTAGGTGCGGTGATCGAGGTGGATACCATTCCTCTTTCCCCATCACTCAGTGCGTGGAGCCGGGAATCGAACCAGGATCCTTATCAATTCGCCCTGTGGGGAGGAGAAGACTTTGAGCTTCTGCTGACCGTTCCCGAACACCTGGCCGACGAAGTCAGACAAAGGGTGGAAGATCAAACCGGTGTTCCGGTCACTTCCATCGGCCGCATTCTTCCCGGAGACCGGTTGACCCTGCGGAAGAACGGTCGGGATTACCGGACCGATCAGGCCGGATGGAACCATTTCCAGGCGGAGACAAAGAACAGTTGATTTTTTCCAGGAGCGTGCAGCATGAAAAAAGTCTTGACCATTGCCGGTTCTGACTCGGGAGGGGGAGCGGGAATCCAGGCTGATCTCAAAACGTTTTGTGCGTTTGGGGTGTATGGGATGACGGCGATCACGGCGGTGACCGCCCAGAACACCCAAACGGTCAATACGGTACTCCCTCTTTCTCCGGAATTGGTTAAAGAACAAATTGCAATGGTGATGGAAGATATCGGGGTGGATGCGGTTAAAACCGGAATGCTTTTCAGTTCGGAAATAATCGGCGTGGTGGCTGATCTCATGCAATACTACCGGGTACAACGCCTGGTGGTGGATCCGGTTATGGTTTCGAAGAGCGGTAAATTGCTTTTGCAAAGAGAGGCGATGATCACCTTGCAGGAAAGACTGCTGCCCCTGGCCTACCTGGTCACCCCCAATCTCGCAGAAGCCGAAGTGATGACCGGTCTGAGCCTGACACAGGTCGAGGAAATGGAGGAAGCCTGCCGAGTGCTTCATCGCCGGGGGGCGGCCAATGTCCTTCTGAAAGGGGGTCACCTGCCTGGGAAAGATCTGGTGGATGTATTGTTCGATGGGACCCGAAGTATTCTCTATTCGGGGAAGCGCATTCCCACTCATAACACCCATGGCACGGGATGTACCTATTCAGCCGCCCTGTGTGCCCTGTTTGCCCTGGGATATGAATTACCCGAAGCGATAACCACCGCCCGCGAATATCTGACAACGGTGATCACCTATGCTTTGGATCTGGGTCAGGGTTTTGGTCCTACCAATCATCTGGCTCCCTTGATGATTCGCTCGGGAGTCGATCCCGCAACGGGGGGAAAGCTGTGGTAGGTTTAAGGTTTGAAAAGGTTGGCCTTGAACGGGAGAGGGATGTATCGTGGAGTGAAGAAAACTGGGGAAAAGCGATAAAAGCTTGAGTAAGTTCACTGTCGGCGAGGGAATATTCTCCTACAAACGCAACGAAGAGAGTATCGCGGCAGAGGCAGCGCTGGATGGGTTTTACGTGATTCGTACCAGTGTCGAAAAAGAAAGGTGGGCCCCGGAAAAGGCTGTTTTGAGCTACAAGAGTCTATCCCGGGCAGAGAGGGCTTTTCGGACCCTCAAGGGAGTCGATTTAAAGATCAGACCGATCCACCACCGCGCAGAAGACCGGGTGCGAGCCCATATCTTTCTGTGTATGCTGGCTTATTACACGGAGTGGCATTTACGGGAGGCCTGGCGGAGCCTACTTTTCGAGGACGAGTATCCGTCCACAGTTTCCAGACGCTGCTGTCTGAATTGGCCATGGTAGTGTGCTTTGATGCTCGGGTGCCGGCAATGCTTAAGACCCCGCCATTTGCTCTTATCACTACACCCAACCGGACTCAGGGAAAAGCTTTTGAACTCGTAGGTCTGAAGATGAACCGGAAAAGCAGTAGACGGAAAAATCCCCTGTGAAGTGGGCTAAATGCCTGCTACAAAAGCATTTATTTACGAGTTTCCTGGGAACTTCGGACTAAACAATAAATTTGACGACTGTACTTCCGTAAGTTCATATCTGGCCTAAATCCTGCAATATTGAATTAATCTATGAAAATGTTGTATACATGAGTCCTGCTCTTAAATCAATAGCCAAGAGGGAGCAGGATTTCTGCTCCCTCTTGGTAAGAATTGAATATATAGTAATAATAATTTTAAATCTGCTTTGTTTTGAGTAAATCGCGGATTTCTACTAGTAGAAGTTCTTCATTGCTTGGTACTACAGGAGCAGGCTCTGCCACAGGTTCCTTTTTCTTTATAGATGTAATCATTTTTATAATCATAAAAATGGAAAAAGCAATAATCAAAAAGTCGACCATCGATTGAATGAATACGCCATACCGAAGAGCTACTTCTGCAACATCTCCGCTTGCGGGTGTAATGACATATTTCAAGTCCGTAAAACTGATGCCTCCTAAAAAAATACTTGTCACTGGCATCAGTAAATCATTGACCAGCGATGTGATTATTTTCCCAAATGCTGCGCCAATAATCACGGCCACTGCAAGATCTATGATGCTACCTTTTAAAGCGAATTCTTTGAATTCTTTTAACATATTTAAACCTCCTTTTTTTAGTAAACCTCAACTCCCTAAAATTTTAGCGTAGACAGGAGAAAAACGCAAGAATAATCTAATCCCCATTCAGGATAGTCAACTTTAAGCCTTTTGTAGGCTTTTTTTGTTTATTATTAGCCTCCTCAATTCCCCCTCTGTATACGCTATAATTAAACCGAAGCTCCCAGGCCATGTTGGCTAAAAGTCCCATGAATACTGGATTTTTTAGCAGTATCCGTTCTTAAGTTCACTGTCGGCGAGGGGAGGGGAGATTCTCCTACAAACGCAACGAAGAGAGTATCGCGGCAGAGGCAGCGCTGGATGGGTTTTACGTGATTCGTACCAGTGTCGAAAAAGAAAGGTGGGCCCCGGAAAAGGCTGTTTTGAGCTACAAGAGT
>DATIKP010000070.1 GCA_035477455.1 Atribacteraceae bacterium | reverse complement strand
CAGACCCTGATACCGACCTGCCGGGCCACCAGGTGTTAAGGCGAAAGCGACATTTTCATGAATCAGCGATCTTTCTGGGTCAAGCAGTACCGGGAGATAGGCGTTCCAGTTGATGGCATAGGCCGCCATCCCTTGAGACATCTGGGCGTTGACCATATCATAGTCGAAAGCAAGCGCATCGGGAGGCATAAAAGGAAGGAGGTCTTTCAGCATGGAAACCGCCGCTATCCCTTCGGGTCCCTGGAATCTGGGATATACGTTTTCATCATAGATCACCGAAGGGACTTCTCCGCCGTAAGAGGCCAGCATGGGAACAAAGGTTGCCACCATCGGGTCAGAGATGGCCAGAGGAAATGCCAGGGGACTGATATCAGGGAATATCTCTGCCAACTTCTGGGCACTGTCCAGCAATTCATCCCAGGTTTCCGGTCCTTTGGCCAATCCATCGGCATCGACGATGCCCGCATCGGCAAACATGTCGGTTCGGTACTGGGCCAAATAAACATCGAACTTGTAAGGAACCGACCACAGGGCTTCTGGATCAGGCGTGAAACCAGCCGTGTACCGGCCGTAGGCCTCAAGGATAGCCGGTACGAAGTCGCCCATATCGTAATTCGGGTCCAGCAAGTCTTCCCGGGCAAACCATTCATCCAGGTTTTCCACCATCATTCCTTCGGCATAATGACCAAACCAGATATAGGGAAAGGTCAAGATATCGAACTCACCTGTCCCGGCCACAAAAGACGCCAGGTGTTTGACCAATAGATCCTTCCAGGACTCGTCGATGATCACTACCCTGGCTCCGGTCAATTCCTCAAATTCCTGGGCAATGACTTTGTACGCATCGGTTGTCGGTCCGGTATGAGAAGAAAGGGTAAGGGTAACCCCTTCCCAGTTTTTCAACCAACCGAAATCTTCTGCTCCGGCACTGACGGCCAACAAAAAGACCATACTGAGCAATGCTACAAGACTAACCGTTAAGACTTTTTTCATGATCGACCACCCTTTTTAAAGTTGTTTTCAATCGTGAATCGGTCTGAACACAGAAAACTATCCCGTATGGTACAATCCACAGATCATATCGAGTATCTTTTACGGGCGGATTTCACCTCCTTTTCAGGCAAGTTCTGTTTGTTCACCCGCCGATAAACGGCGTTTCAGCTCCACATTGAGAACGACTTTCTTTGGCCTGGTATGTTTTTTCAGCATTCTGGAGATCAGAAGCATTGCGGCACTTTCACCCAGTGCGAAAGATGGCTGGGCAACGGCAGTAAGGGGCGGCTTGATAAAGCGAAACCAGGGAAGGTCGTCAAATACGGCCAGGCCAAGCTGGGAGGGAATGATAATGTTTTTCTCCTGAAAAGCCTTGAGAGCTCCCATTAACATCGGACTGTTGCAACAATAAATCACTGAAGGCGGAGAAGACATGTCCAGCAATTCAAGGGTAGACTGATAACCTCCCTTTTCCAAAAAGTCACTGACTTTCACCATATGAGGATCGACGGGAATTTCATGGTCATTCAATGCCTGATAGTAACCTTCAAGTCGTTCCTTGCCGGTGCTGGTATCTTGAGGCCCGGCGATAATCCCAATTCTCCGGTGCCCCAGGCTGACCAGGTAGTTGATCAATATCTGGCTCCCCCGCCGATTATTCACCATCACCAGGTCCGTTTTGACATGAGAGACCTTTTTATCCAGGAGAACAATCGGAATATTCCGATCCACCAGGAACTGCAGATGCTCACCCCGGTCGCTACCCGGCACCAGGATGATCCCATCAACCTGTTTACTGTAGAAAAGCTCACAGGCTGCCTTCTCTTTCTCAAAATCATAACCGGTATTGGTCACCAGTAGGTCGAAGCCGTTTTTCCCTAACGTCGTTTCCACGCTCTGGAACAAATCGGAAAAGAAGGGGCTGACCAGGTCACAAAAAATCAAGCCCACTGTCCCTGTCTTGCGCCTCCTCAGGCTTTTCGCCACGATATTGGGCCGGTAATCGAGTTCTTGGACTGCCTTCAACACCCAATGCCTGGTGGCCTCATGGACAAACCTTGTTTCATTGAGGACGTGCGAGACAGTCGCCGTAGAAACCCCGGCTTGACGAGCTACATCCTTAATGGTGCTCAACGAAGTCCCCCTTTTTATTAGATAATCGTTTACGTAATCGTTTAATCTATTATATAACTATACCCCCTCCCC
>DATIKP010000069.1 GCA_035477455.1 Atribacteraceae bacterium | reverse complement strand
CTAACGCCGATTCTATTGAAATTCGCCGTTATAGATTGGAAATCAGGGATATCGATATTGAACGGGAATTGAAACGCTTGCAGGAGTCGAGCGGGACTTGGGTTGCCAAGACAGAGGGTTCCATCCAGAATGGAGATTTTGTCCAGGTCACGGTCGACGGGGATAAAATGACCCTCATTGCGGGAGATACCGAGCACCAGAAGGATTCGGTCCTGAATCAGACAGTACTGGGAATGAAGATCGGTGAGGAAAAGACTGTCACGCTTCCCGGTGAAGCCGGTCGGGAAGAAAAATCGCTGCAGGTCCACGGTGTTCATGAAAGGCAACTTCCGGAACAGGACGAAGAGTTTCTCAGACGTTTTGGGGAGGATGTCACTTCTCTGGAGGTATTGAAGCGGAGAATCAGAGAGAACCTCGAAGACGCGGCGCAGACGCTGGTGGAACGGCGTTTTCGACGGGAAGCTATGGTCGCTTATTGCCGGAAAGCCGAAGTCGAGGTGCCGGAAGATCTCATTGAAGAGGGAAAAACGACACGAATGAACAACTTCCTGGAAGAGCTGAAAAGGGATGGCATGACCTTGGAGCGCTACGCGGAATTGACCAGTGTCGATAAGAGTGCCATGGAGGAATCCTTCAGGAAGATGGCGGCCTGGGATCTGAAGATGGCCTTTGTAATCAGTAAATTTTCCCGGGAAAATGGCCTTTCGGTTACCGATGAAGAACTCGATGCCGAGATCCTGATAATGGCGAAAAAGTTCGGGAAAACCGAAAGAGAGGTCCGGAAAACACTTAGAGAAAATGATCGAATTGACGCGATCAAGGAAAACCTCCTCCAGGCGAAAATGACCGACGAGATTGCCCGCCGGGTGGTCGTCAGGACAGCCGAAGAAACGATCAATCTCGATCAATGGAAAACGCTTGAAGATCCGGAAGAAGGGATATTTTCATGAAACACGAACTGCATAACAGTTATTTGGTTCCCATTGTCGTCGAGCAAACTCCCCGAGGGGAACGTTCGTACGACATCTATTCCCGCCTTCTGCAGGATCGGATCATCTTTCTGGGGACGGAAATCGACGATATGGTGGCGAACCTGATCATTGCCCAGCTTCTCTTTCTCGATGCGCAAAATGCCGAGAAGGACGTGAACCTCTACATTAACAGCCCCGGAGGGCTGGTGTCCGCCTCGCTGGCCATCTACGATACGATCCAGTATGTCCGTTCCGACGTTAGCACAATATGTATCGGTCAGGCCGCCAGCGGAGCCGCCTTGATCCTGGGGGCGGGAATGGCGGGAAAGCGTCTCGCCTTGCCCAATGCCAAGGTGATGATCCATCAGCCGCTGGGAGGTGCTCAGGGCCAGGTTACCGATGTCGAAATTCATACCCGGGAGATGTTGAAAACCCGCGAACGATTGAATGAGATTTTCAGCTTGCATACGGGACAACCTATCGACCGGATTCGCCGGGATACCGAGCGTGACTACTTCATGTCTCCGGAAGAAGCCCGGGAATACGGTATAGTCGATCGGGTTTTGTTACCGAGAAATCAACGAGAGAAACAAGGAGAACCAAAGAACGATGGGTAAGATTGATGTCGAAAAAAATCGCTCGCGATGTTCCTTTTGTGGAAAAAATCAGGCGGAGGTGAGCAAGCTGATCGCCGGACCTGGCGTCTACATCTGTAATGAGTGCGTATTGCTTTGCGAAGAGATCGTCCGGGAGGATGGAAAAGGGAAAAAGACAGACTTCACCCTCGATCAGCTTTCAACCCCCCGCCAGATCAAGTCCTTTCTCGATCAATACGTGGTGGGGCAGGAGTGGGCGAAAATCGTACTCGCTGTGGCCGTGTACAATCACTATAAACGGATAGTCTGCAGTAAAGACCATGACGGTGTCGAACTGGAAAAGAGCAATGTTTTGTTGATCGGTCCCACCGGTTCCGGAAAGACCCTATTGGCCCGCACGCTGGCCCGCACGCTCAATGTCCCTTTTGCAATCGCTGACGCGACGACCCTGACTGAAGCCGGGTACGTCGGAGAAGATGTCGAAAATATTCTGCTCCGCCTGATCCAAAACGCGAACTTCGATATCAAACGAGCGGAGAAGGGCATTGTTTATCTCGATGAGATCGATAAAATCAGCCGGAAATCGGACAGTCCCTCCATCACCCGGGATGTTTCGGGAGAAGGAGTTCAGCAGGCCCTTTTGAAAATACTGGAGGGCACTCTGGCTAACGTTCCTCCGCAGGGTGGGCGAAAACACCCGCAGCAGGAATTTATCAAAATCAATACCGAAAACATCCTTTTTATCTGCGGAGGAGCTTTTATCGGCCTCGAACCCATCATTGCGTCCCGGCTCAAGGAAAAAAAGATCGGTTTCGGGTCACTGGAAGGGTTGTCGGGGAAGGAGCCGCAGAACTGTTTATCGGAAGTGCAGCCGGAAGACCTTCTCAAATACGGGATGATCCCCGAATTTGTCGGCCGAATTCCCGTTGTAACCGCTTTGGACAAGCTCACCGAGGATGATCTGGTGTCCATTCTCCTCACCACGAAAAACAGCCTGGCGAAACAGTATCAAAAGCTCCTGGCGATGGAGGGGACCAAACTGGTTTTTACCCCGGAAGCGGTCCGCCTCATTGCCCGTCAGGCTATGGAAAAAGGAACCGGCGCCCGGGGACTCCGTATGATTACGGAGAGGCTGATGACCGAACTGATGTTTGAGCTTCCCTCCCGAAAAGATATCAAAAAAGTGGTGATTGACGAGAGAATTGTCTTGGACCGGAAAAGTGTGACCCTGCTTCCCCGGGAAAACTCGATCATTGACCGGCCGGCGTAGGGAAGGAATTCTCTCGTGAAAAATGAAGAAACATTGCCCCAAGTTTTCGAGCCGCAAACCATAGAAGAAAAATGGTACCGTATCTGGGAGGAAGGGAGATATTTCCACCCGGATAGGAGTCCGGGAAACGACCCGTTTTGTATTGTTATTCCTCCTCCGAATGTTACGGGCCATCTCCACATGGGTCATGCCCTTAACCTTACACTGCAGGATGTCCTGATTCGTCTGAAACGGATGCAGGGATATCGAACCCTTTGGCTACCGGGTACCGATCACGCGGGGATTGCCACTCAAAATGTCGTGGAACGGATGTTGGCCGGTGAAGGTCTCAGCCGCCATGACTTGGGACGGGACCGGTTTATCGGGCGGGTTTGGCAATGGAAAGACCGTTACCATGGACGGATAGTGACTCAGTTGAAACGGATGGGTGCCTCGTGCGATTGGAGCCGCGAGCGCTTTACTATGGACGAAGGCTTATCCCGGGCGGTTCGGGAAGTTTTTGTCCGTCTTTTCGAGGACGGGTTGATTTACCGTGATGAGTATATCGTGAACTGGTGTCCCCGCTGCACAACCGCTTTGGCCGATATCGAGGTCGATTACCGGGAAGTCGAAGGACAGCTCTACTTCATCCGCTATCCTTTGACGAAACGGCCGGGTGAATACCTGGTCGTAGCCACCACCCGCCCGGAGACTATGCTCGGCGATGTTGCCCTGGCGGTCCATCCCGATGATGAACGGTATCGCCTGCACCATGGTTCAAGGGTGTTGCTTCCCCTCGTGGGACGGGAACTCCCGCTCATAACCGATGATTATGTTGAACCGGGATTCGGAACGGGGGTGTTGAAAGTGACCCCGGCCCACGATATGTCCGATTTCGAACTGGGCCGAAAACACCGACTTCCCGTTATCCGGGTCATCAACGGAGAAGGGATGATGAGTGAAGAGGCCGGAGGATATGCTGGACTCGATCGATATACCTGCCGGAAACAGGTGGTTGACGCGCTCGGAAAACAGGGTCTCTTGGAACGGTGCGAAGATTATAACCATTCGGTGGGATATTGTTATCGCTGTACCACCGCTATAGAACCTTATGTGTCCAAGCAATGGTTCGTGCGGATGAAAGAACTGGCAGAACCGGCTATCCACGCGGTTGAGGAGGACCGTATCCGGTTTATCCCCGAACGCTGGTCACGGGTCTATTTTGAATGGATGAATAAGATCAGGGACTGGTGTATTTCCCGCCAGATCTGGTGGGGTCACCGGATACCGGTTTTTTATTGTGATGCATGTGAATATTGTTTCGCCGCCGTAGACGAACCTTTGGTATGCCCCCGTTGTTCAGGCTCCCTCCGACAGGATGAAGATGTTTTAGACACCTGGTTCAGTTCCGCCCTCTGGCCGTTTTCCACCCTTGGCTGGCCGGATGACACCGGCGATCTCAGAACTTTTTATCCCACCAGTGTTCTGGTGACCGGGTTTGATATCATCTTTTTCTGGGTCGCGAGAATGATCATGATGGGTCTTCGCTTTAAAGAAGACATTCCCTTTTATGATGTCTTTATAACCCCCCTGGTACGGGATGAAAAAGGAAAAAAAATGAGTAAATCACTGGGAAACGCCCTCGATCCCCTGGATGTAATCGAGCAGTTTGGAGCGGATTCCCTTCGCTTTGCTCTGGCCTGGCTGACCGTCCAGGGCCGGGATATCAATTTGTCGGTTGCCCGGATTGAATCGGCCCGGAATTTTATGAACAAGCTCTGGAATGCCTCACGTTTTGTGCTGATGAACACAAACGGATTACACCGTACTCCCCTGGAAATGTTTCAGGAAGAACTTGAACTGAAAGACCGCTGGATACTGTCCCGGTTCGAAAGGACCATCGGCTTGGCTACGGATGCGCTCGAGAGCTATGCTTTTGGTGAATATGTTCAAATCGTTTATGATTTTGTCTGGGGAGATTATTGTGACTGGTTCATCGAACTGGCCAAACAGGATCTTTACCGGGGGAAGGACCGGGAAAAGGAACGGACTCAGAATGTCCTGGTTCATGTCCTGGAGAGGGTCCTTCGTTTACTCCATCCGGTAGCCCCTTTTATAACCGAGGAAATCTGGCAACAGATGGTCGGAGAGAACCAGGATAAGCTCATTGTTGTTTCATGGCCGGAACCGGACCCTCGATGGTGCGCGGATGAAATTGAGGAGGTGATGACCCGTGTCCAGGATATGATCCGGGAAATCCGCTTTCTGCGGGCTGAGCTTTCGATATCTCCGGCGGAAACCTGCCGGGTTCATATCCATTTTTCCGATTTCGGCCTGAGAGCGTTATCCGATACCTTTTTCCCCTATCTTGCACTTCTGGCGAAATGTGAGATACTGAAACAGGATCAGGCGATTGACAAAGCCGGGATGGCCACCGGCCGGGTGCCGGGAGCGGACATTTTTTTGGAAATCGGTGACTTGATCGAGGTGGATGAGGAAGTGCGGCGGTTGGAAAAAAAATGCTTGATTCACGAAAGAGACCTTGAAGGCCTGCGATCCAGACTCGACAACCAGGATTTTCTGAACCGGGCTCCGGATGAGATAGTCGAACGAGAGAGAAAGCGCTGGGAAACCTTGAACGGTGAGCGGATCCGGATCAGAAAGCTTATCGAGGACATCAGGTCGTTATGAACAATCCTTTTCTCAGACAGAAGGACCCAGTCGAACACGTCGTGTTTCTGATGGGATGTTTTCTGGTCATCATGGTGGCTTTTTTTATCGCCCGCGGTGACCTTGATGCGTATACCGGGTTTTTACTCGGTACATCCTTGCAGATTGAAGATGTTCCCGGAGAACGGAGAGCCGCTGATCTTCTGACCGAATTGGAGCGACTGGCGCGACCCGCTGATCCGACAACGGTGCCCGGCTTCCAGGAAGGGGAGGTTGCTCCCGCCGTTGGACCCGTTGAGCAAATTATTGCCCCAGCCGCGACCGGCGTACCGGCAGCCCCGGTCCCCACTCCGGTAACGGTTTCCACCCCTCCTGTCCCAGTAGCCGCTGCTTCTCCAACACCCGCTCCAGTAATCCAAGCGCCATCGGGAGCGTTCTTTGTCCAGGCCGGTGCTTTCTCTCGGCGGGAGAATGCCGATCGCATGCTTGAATCCCTGCGCCAACTCGGTTTTCAACCAGTTCTTCGTCAAGACGCAGCAGTGTTCAAGGTCCAGATCCCCGGCCTGCCTTCGTTGGAGGAAGCGAGACGGATTGTCCAGCAATTGAGAAACCAGGGCATCGAGTCATTCGCCGGACAGTAGGGGGGGTCCATGAACTTAAGGGAGATTCAGATGATTTTGGAAGCCGATGTTCTGGTCGGTGACCAGTGGCTCGACCGGGAACCATCCTCGGTGTGCGGGAGCGATTTACTCAGTGATGTTCTCGCGTTTACCAAAGAGAAATCCCTGCTGTTGACGGGCCTGACGAATCCTCAGGTCATCAGGACCGCAGAAATGAGCGATCTTATCGGGATCGTTTTTGTCCGTGGGAAGAAGCCGGAAACGGCCACGGTGGAATTGGCCGGCATCAAAAAGATTCCAATACTGACGACCCGTCTTCCCATGTATGAAGCCTGTGGTAGGCTCTATCGGCACGGGATCAGGGGTTGCAGTGAAATCAAGTGATCATTGAGCCTAAACCCTTGTTTGAGGCCTCCCGGGAGATAGTCGGAGCGGATTTTCAGAGCGCGGGCGATATATCCGGGGAGTTGAAAAAACTTCTGCTCCAAGCCGGATTTCCACCCCCGTTTATCCGCCGTATCGTGATCGCCGCCTATGAGGCGGAAATGAACGTTGTGATTCATGCCTACAAAGGAAGCTTCAGGACGGTTATCACCCCCGAGAAGGTTCACATCGTCATTGATGATGAAGGCCCGGGTATTCCAGATCTCGACCTGGCATTTCAGGAGGGATATTCGACCGCCCCCCCTCATATTCGGGAAATGGGTTTTGGAGCGGGTTACGGATTGGCGAACATGAGGAAATGTTCCGATCGGATAGAAATCGATTCCAGGGTTGGGGAAGGGACCCGGGTCATGATGGATTTTTTCCTGAACTCCGTGAAAAATGGTGGTGGAGTTTGAAGGAGAAGCTATGTCATTCGGTTCTCCTCGATGAGGAAAAATGCAAGGGATGTACCCATTGTATCCGGCGGTGTCCGACCGAGGCCATCCGGGTCAAAGGAGGCAAAGCCAGGATAGACGAAGAGCGGTGCATCGATTGCGGAGAATGTATCAGGACCTGTCCCAACCACGCGAAATACGCCCAGTCTGATCCCCTCGAAGCGATCGGGCATTATCGTTATTCCATCGCTCTTCCCGCTCCCGCTTTTTACGCGCAATTTTCCACCGGGTTTACCCTGGGAAAACTTCTGTACGGACTGCTGGAACTTGGGTTTTCCGATGTATACGAAGTGGCCCGCGGAGCGGAGATTCTTGCCGAAGAAATCAAAAAAATCCTGCGGAGTGGCCATCTTCCGCCACCTCTCATTTCTTCGGCCTGTCCGGCGGTAGTTCGTCTGGCAGAAGAAAAGTTTCCTTCACTAACCGGCAATCTTCTCCCCCTTGATTCACCCTTGGGGGTTGCGGCCCGTATCGCCCGGTCCCGGGCGCTGGAGAAAGGATTTTCTCCCGAAGAAATCGGGGTTTTTTTCATTACCCCCTGCCCGGCCAAGGTTACGGAAATACGGCAAAGCGTTGGAGATCTCGAAAGGATAGACGGTGCGATTTCCATGGCCAAGATTTATCCTTTGATCATCAATATGACTGAAAAGTTGCAGGATATTTCCGGTATCCAGCGAGCGAGCTGGAAAGGAATTGGCTGGGCCCGTTCAGGCGGGGAACAGGAATCACTGGATGAGGGCGAGTATGTCGCCGTTGACGGCATTCATGACGTTATGTCCGTTTTTGAAAAGATTGAAATGGGCGAACTCAACAATCTTGTGTACTGCGAAGCTCAGGCCTGTGTCGGAGGATGCATCGGTGGCGTGTTGGCGGTTCAAAACCCCTTCCTGGCCAAAGTCAACGTCAATCGCCTGATCAGGAAATATTCCGTGTTTCAGGCGATTGAAGAAAAAGAATGGGATAAACTGGCCAGACAAGATGCCTTCCGTCGGAAAAAACCTTTTATAGCCAGAGATATCCTGAAATTGGATCAGGACTATAAAAGAGCTCTTGAAAAGTATCAAATCATCGAAAAAATCCTGGACCGACTCCCTGGTTTGGATTGCGGAGCGTGCGGTTCTCCCACCTGCCGTTCCCTGGCCGAAGACGTTGTCCGGGAAAAAGCTCAGGAAATCGACTGTCCTTTTCTGTTACGGGAAAAGATGCTTGAATTGTCCCGGGAAATATTTGACCTGGCCAACAAAATTCCACAGACCATGAAGAATGATGAAAGGGGAAAAAAGACCATTGAGGGTTCATGATATCATTGAACCGCTTCAGGCGGAAATTCTGGTGGACGCCAACCGGCAGAGGGAAATAACCGGCGGTTATTGTGGTGACCTGCTCAGTGATTGTATCGCCAACGCGTTTGAGGGATGTGTTTGGGTGACGATCCAATCTCATCCGAACATTGTTGCCGTCGCGGTGTTGACGGATATGGCCGCCGTCGTGATCGCCAACAGTCAGGAACACAATGAACAGACACTTGCGAAAGCCCGCCAGGAGGGAGTTGTCCTTTTGCGGACAGCCATGACCAGCTATCAAGCCGTTGCCGTTCTCTCGGGACTGGGTATTCCCGGTGCCAGAAAGCATAGATGAGGTTGTTGTTTCAAGCGGATCTTCATATCCATAGTGTCCTTTCTCCCTGTGCCGAGCGGGAAATGCTTCCCCCGCTGATTATCCTGGAGGCCCTGACCAAGAAAATCGATATGATTGCGGTGACCGATCATAACACCTCTGACAACACCGCCGTCACCGTCGCTCTCGGCGAGCGATTTGGTGTTTGGGTAGTGCCCGGGATGGAAGTCGAAACCGGAGAGGAAATTCACTGCCTGTGTTATTTTCCGGACCTCACAGCGCTCCGGGGTTTTTCCTGGGAGGTTGAGCGGCATCTACCCCGATTCCCCCTGGATGAGTCGATTTGGGGGGAAGAGTGGGTCGTTGGCGAGGATGGAACTATCCTGGAAAAAAAAGATCATCTCCTGACCCGTTCTCTCACCTTAAGTATCGAAGAAGTATTTTGCCGGGTTGAGCGGTTTGGGGGTATCCCGATCCCTGCTCATATCGACCAGCCTTCCTACAGCATCATTCAGGTTCTGGGCTTCATTCCACCGGACCTGAAAGTCCCCGCCCTGGAAGTGTCCCGTCGGATGGATACCGGCACGGCCGGAAGCCGTTTTTCTCTAAGAGGTGTCTCCCTGCTTCGCTCCTCCGATGCGCATTGTCTGGCAGACATCGGTTGTGTCACCACCACGTTCTCAATGAACCGTCTCTCTTGGGATGAATTCCGCCTGGCATTATCCGGCCAGGAAGGCCGGTTTATCCAAGCCTGACGGTCGTCATCACTCCTCTGCCTCTTCACATTCGAAGATTGATTTTGCTGCAAAAACTCATTTCAGCAAGGCCCCGTTGCCCTCAGCCCCGCCTCATCTGGTGTTTTATCGCACGCATCAATGACCACGTCTGGTTACAGTGATGCTGAAAAGGGCATCCTTGGCATATTTACTTCGAAAATGCGGTGATTTCGGCGGCTGATTCAGGCAACTCAGGCCCGGGCTTTCTTCGTTCTTTTGCAGCAAAATTACTTATTGCAGCAGAATCAAGATTCCTTCTGCAAACTCATTCTTGGTGCTCTGTAAAAAAACGGTGATGGGGATGTTCGGAGCCGCAGGGCACTGACTGGCTACTCCTCGCTAATGCTCGCCTGTTTCTGAACCGGCTCCCCAACCTACGAAATTATCTGGAAAACTAGCGAAAAAGGGAGTTGATCTATCAATTTGTGGGAATAAGTGATAGAATGTGGAAAAAGGTGGGTGTTTGGAGAGTCCCCATGTTTCTTGGTCATCATCAGCGTTCCATCGATAACAAGGGCAGAATCATTATACCAGATGATTTCCGTAAAAACCTCTCGGATACGATCTATCTCACGCGGGGGCTGGAAGGGTGTATCTTTGTCTTTATCCAGGAAGAGTGGGAACGCCTGTATCGAAGCATAGCTTCTCTACCCCTTACCAGAGAGGAAGGTCGGAGTTTTTCCCGGATATTTTTGGCCAACGCCGCTTCAGTCAGTCCCGATCCCCTGGGACGGATCATGATTCCCCGGCCGCTCCGAGAACGTGCCAACCTGAAGCGGAAGGCCATGGTAGTGGGTACGGGAACCCGCATTGAAATCTGGTCCGAAGAGGGATGGAACCGCTACTCCACAGAAATGGAAGGACGGTATGAGGAAATCGGTAAAGGCTTGATGGATACCGGCATATGAATAAATACCGCTTTCATCGGCCGGTCATGACTGGTGAGGTTTGCCGCTGTCTGGCACACCGTTCGGATGGAATTTATGTGGATTGTACGGTGGGGGGAGGTGGTCATGCTCGTGCGCTTTTTCTTGTTCTTTCGGGGAAAGCCCGCCTGGTAGGCATCGATCGGGATCCGGACGCTCTTGATGCGGCACGCGGGTGGTTAGATCCCTTTCGTTCCCGGTTGACCTTGATCCAGGGTTCGTTTTCCGACATTGACCGGATTCTCGATTCCCTGCAAATCACGCAAGTTTCGGGAATATTATGCGATTTGGGCGTATCCTCACGGCAATTGGATACCCCGCATCGCGGGTTTAGTTTCCGGGAGGACGGTCCGTTGGATATGAGGATGGATCCCGGTCAGACGCTGTCCGCCGGTCAGGTGATCAACACGTTTCCGGAACGAGAATTGGCAGACATTCTATACCGGTATGGAGAGGAAAGAAAATCACGCCGGATTGCCCGTTCTATAGTGCGTTACCGGGAAAAAAAGCCGGTGGAAACCACTGGGGAATTGGCCGGAATTATCCGCCGGGCACTGGGATGGTCGCGAGGAAAAATCGATCCGGCCACCCGGAGTTTCCAGGCGATCCGTATTTTCGTCAATCATGAACTGGAAGAACTGAGGAACGCCTTGGAAAAGGTCCCTGCTTTACTCGAGCCGGGAGGGAAGATCGTTATCCTGAGCTACCATTCATTAGAGGATCGTCAGGTAAAAACTTTTTTTCGGGGGGACAGCCGTTTGGTTGTCGAAACCAAAAAGCCGATTCTAACCGGAAACAATGAAATCAAGGAAAATCCCCGGAGCCGGAGTGCCCGCTTGCGGGTGGCCCGGAAGGCACCGGTACCAGAGGGGGAGAAACCGTGACCAGAGTGTATCAGATTCTATTTCTAATGTTCGTTCTGTGTATGTCTTTGGCCTATTTGGCGGTTCAGGCTCAACTTGTCAACCGGTCATTTCTTTTGGATATGAAAAGGGGACGCGTGGAAAGTCTTTTGGCTGAGCGGAACCGATTGGAGGTGGCTATCGCCCAGGCGGCCTCTCTGGATCGGATCGGGGAAATTGCCACAAACCGGTTGGGCATGGTTCAACCAACAGAAACCATATATCTAGCTTCCGGAAGCACGCTTCAAGCGGAAAGACAGGAACCGGAACAGCATATCGCAGCCAATATTGCTGATCGAGTATTGCAGCAATGAATTCGAGAAAATTTGTCCACCGGACAAATTTTCTGGTCTTCCTCCTCTTCACGTTCTTGTTTTACATCGGGTTTCGTTTGTATACCGTGCAGATCACCTATGGTGACGTCTACCGGCAACGGGCAAACCTGATCAGAATGCGGGTCGAAGACCTCGTTCCTCCACGGGGTAAAATACTCGACCGGCACAATGAAGCCATTGCCAGGGATTTCGAGGCTATTTCAGTCTATGCCCTTCCTTCTCTGATTGTCAACCCTGAAGAAACCGCCAAACATTTGGCTCGCATCCTCACTATGGATCAAGAAGAGTTGTTTGTCCGTCTGAAAAGCCCGCTCAGTTTCGTTTGGATACAAAGGAAGGTCCCGCTCTATTTGGAAGAAGTATTGCGGAAGGAGAATTTACCGGGTATTGAGTGGCGGAGAGAGAATATTCGCTTTTATCCACAAGCGCCCCGCTTGAGTAATCTCGTCGGTTTTGTCGGGACTGACCATCGGGGGTTGGAAGGAGTCGAATTTACTTTTGACCAGGAATTGACGGGGGAAGTCGGCTTTGTTACCTACGAGCGTGACGCAACCGGTCGGGAAATACCCGGTAGTACCGGCTTTTTAAACCCGAAACCGGGGAATGACGTTATTCTTACTATAGACAGTTCAATCCAATTTTTCGCTGAACGCGCGCTGGATCAGGCTATGGAGAGCACTAAGGCCAAAAGGGGCGTGGTGGTGGTCAACGATCCCCGTTCCGGTGACATACTGGCCATGGTGGCCCGGCCTACCTTCGACAACAGTCATTTCTGGGCCTACGATCCCGATAAGTGGAGAAATTTGGCCATCGGGATGGTTTTCGAACCGGGTTCGACGGTCAAACCGCTGGTGGTGGCCGCCAGCCTTGAAGAAAAACTGACTCACCCTCAAGAAGCGTTTTATTGTCCGGGCCATATAATGGTGTATAATCATCGAATGCGGGATATCAATGCCCATGGCGATCTGAAACTGGAGGAGATTATCGCCGACTCGTGCAATGTCGGGGTCATACAACTGGCGCAACGGTTGGGAGAAGAACGTCTCTTTCGCTATCTCAAAGATTTTGGAATCGGCGAACCTACCAAGCTTCCTCTCGAGGGAGAGGAAAGTGGGCTGTTGCGCCCTTTTCGGGAATGGTCAGCCCTTTCGATCGGTGCTGTTCCCATCGGGCAGGAAATGTTGGTAACGCCTCTTCAGCTGTTAAAATCCCTTTCGGCGATCGCAAACCAAGGGGTATTGATGCATCCCCGGATTGTCCAGCGGGTGCAAACCCTGGATGGTGAACCGGTCAGGGAACATCTCCCAGCGCCGGCTGGCCGGGTGATCAGCGCCGATACAGCGTGGCTCGTATTGCACATGATGGAGAAGGCCGCAGAAGAGGGAACCGGTAAAAGGGCGGTCATTCCCGGATACCGGATCGGAGGAAAGACAGGCACCGGACAGAAAATCGGACCGGACGGCCTTTATATGGCGGATCGATTTGTTTCGTCCTTCGCCGGTTTTTTCCCTCTCCCCGATCCCCAGATAGGCATTGTCGTTGTTCTGGATGAAGCGCAAGGCGCGTTTTATGGAGGCGAGATCGCCACACCGGTGTTTCGGGATATCGCACAGAATGTTATTAATTACCTGGGCATTCCGTCTCAGGATGCAGAGGTTCGGATCTATTGAATATACGCGAGATAACAAGCGGATTAACGGTTCTCGGGAAAAACCGGCAAAACGGGGATTGTGAGGTACGAGGGCTGGCGGCCGATTCCCGTCATGTACGTCCGGGATATGTTTTTTTTGCCCTCCCCGGGGCAAATACCGATGGTCACCTCTTTTTGAACGAAGCGATTGACCGGGGTGCGGTGCTGGTCGTCATCCAGGATCGGAATTCGATTCCAGAAATTCAAGACCACGTCCCATATATCCTGGTTTCCAATGTTCGCGAGGCGATGGCCCATATTTCCACGGTGTTTTACGGTCATCCGTCCCGGAAGATGCACGTGGTGGGGATTACCGGTACCAATGGCAAAACAACAACCTGTTTCTTACTGCACAGCATTTTTGAAGAGGGCGGATGGCCATGCGGGCTGCTGACGACCGTGAAGAACTTGATCGGCAACGAGGAATACGAGTCGGTCAATACCACCGAGGACGCCTTGAGCGTCTCGTCCCGACTTGACGCCCTGTTAAAAAAAGGTATTCGGCACACGGTCATGGAGGTGTCGTCGCATGGGCTGGCTCTGGGCCGGGTGGCGGAGATTCTTTTTGATACCGCGGTGGTCACCAACTTGGTCTCGGAACATTTGGAATTTCATGGGACATACGATCACTATTTCGCGAGCAAAAAAAAGCTTTTGTCCATGGTGGAAGCGAATCGGGAAAAAACTACCCCCCCCCTCGTCGTCGCCAATGGGGATGACCCCGAAGTAATGCGAATGGCCGGCGGATACAATGTCCCTCTGATCACATTCGGTATCGAGCGGGGGGTGGATGTCCGGGCGGTAAACCCGAAACACGCCTTCGACCGGACCGAATTTACCGTACAAAGTCCCTGGGGAACGTTCCCGCTCCAGATCAGCCAGCCCGGTCTCCACAATGTATATAATGCGCTGGGTGCGGTGAGCGTTGCGCTGTTTTATGGGTTGACCCAGGAAACGATTGCCCGGGGGCTGGCGTTAACCCCGCGGGTCCCCGGGCGGTGGGAACGTGTCCGCGCCGGTCAGGATTTTGAGATCATCGTTGATTTCGCCCATAACTGGCACGCTCTGGAGAAGAGTCTTTCCCTGGTTCGTAACCTGACCAGCGGAAAAATCATTAGCGTTTTCGGCTGCGGTGGAGAGAGAGATAAGCGGAAAAGACCGTTGATGGGAGAGGCTGTTGCCCGGTGGAGCGATCTTTGTATTCTCACCACCGACAATCCTCGCCATGAAGATCCAATGAGCACCATTAACGACGCCTTGGAAGGCGTATGCAAGAAAGCCGGGGTCAGGGCGGTGGAGTACCGGGCCATCGTCGATCGAAGAGAAGCGATCCGTCAGGCTTTACAGGCTGCCGGGCCGGGAGATATTGTTTTCCTGGCAGGCAAAGGTCCGGAACGGAGCCAGATTTTTGCTGATTACAGTATCAACCACAATGATTTAGAAATAGTGCGATCATTTATTCAGGAGGGGATCCATGCGGTTCAAACCCGGAGAGATTGAATCTCTGACCGGGGCGACGATGGTTTCTCGTGGTTCAGCCGGATTGTTTGCCAGGATTGCCATTGACAGCCGGGAGTGTTCCAAGGATACGCTCTTTGTAGCTTTGCGGGGCGAGAGAACCGACGGGCATAACTTCCTTACTGATGCCTGGAAACGGGGAGCCGCCGGGGCTTTGGTGGAAAAGGACGGATGTTTTCTGCCGGATTTTACCGTTTTTCGTGTGACGGACACCGAAAATACCCTGAAAAATCTGGGGAAAGCGTGTACCGGTCTTCTCCAGGGTACTCGCCTGGCTTTTACCGGCACAGTGGGGAAGACGACGGCCAAGCGCTTCTTTCAGGAGTTACTTTCATCCCGCTTCCAGGTCGAGGCCACTCCCCGCAGTTTCAATACCGTTATAGGTATGGCGGTCTCCCTGTGTAATTTCTCGGTTACCAGCAGTTATTACCTTTTGGAAGCGGGTATCAATCACCCCGGGGAGATGGCGGAATTGTCATCTCTGGCCCAGGCGGAAATAGCCATCTTCACTCCCTTTGGAGAGGGCCATTTGGAGGGCTTGAGAGATGTGGAGACGGTAGCCAGGGAAAAAATGCGTTTGGTTTGCGGGAAAACCCGGCGGGTGTACCTCTATACCGGCAACCGGTGCTTTGCCAGTATCCGGGATCTTGCGAAGAGTAACCGGCCTGAAATAGTAACTTTCGGTGGTCCCGACCACCCCTCATCCCATATTGTCCTGGAAGAATTCACCTTTGAGCCGGATACCGTACGATCACGGTTCCAGTTGCGAATCGGTCGGGATCGGCCTCTCTTCCGTTCGAAAATTGTCAGCCCGGAAGTGGCGCTTCTCCTCGGACCGGCCGTTCATTTTGCCCTTGAATGCGGGATCACCCTCCCACAGATTGTGGAACGGACGGAAGCCATGGTTGCCTCACCTGGCAGGGAAACCCTGACCTGGATCGGTAACGGAGTCGTTATCGATGATACCTATAACGCAAATCCCCTCTCGATGAAAAAAGCGATTCATCTTCTAGACGGTTTTCGGCAGAAAGGCTATGAAACCTGGGCGGTCCTGGGGGATATGCTCGAGTTGGGCGATGCCTCTGATCGGGCCCATCAGGAGCTAATACGTTTTCTTCTGAAGTTGCGGATCGACCAGGTCATTCTCCTGGGCGCTGTATTTCATCGGGCGGCCGACCAGGTCTTGTCCGGTGATGCGGCGGGGCAGGGAGTGTTTCTGGTTTCATCACACGCTGAGGGAACCGCCATCTTTCGTGAAAAACTGGCCATTTCCCCGCGCAAATGGGTAATTCTTTTTAAGGGTTCGCGGGCGATGGAGATGGAACGGGCGATACCGATGGAGTGGAGGAGCCCGTGATGGGATTCACTCATCTGCGGGATGGCTTTACGGCGTTTCTCCTGTCCTGGGCGATCGGCTTGGTGGTGTTTCCTTTTTTTATCAACTGGCAGAGGAGACGGAGCTTGGGTCAGAAAATAAAAAAAGAAGGCCCGAATCTGCATCTTCACAAGGAGAATACCCCCAGTATAGGTGGGATGGTTATCGTCTTCTCCATCGTTCTGACCGCTCTTTTCCGGAAAGAATGGATGGGAGCCTGGGTTTTTCCCGCGATCGTTGTCGTTTCGTTTACCGCGATCGGGTTTTTGGATGATTATTTCAAGAGTTTTCTGGAAAAACCCTGGGGTATTAAAGCCCGTTTCAAATTTCTTGCCCAGGTGGTTTTCTCCGGGATGGTCATGGGCTGGATGGTGCAGAATCTTTCTCCCGAAATTAGCCTCCCGTTCACCCAGATTACCCTCACCCTATCCAGACCCCTCTTTTTTTTGTTCGGTGTCTTTGTGCTTTTGGCGTCAACGAACGCCTTCAATATTTCCGACGGCTTGGACGGTCTGGCTGGTGGGTGTGGCATAATTTCTTTTCTTTTTTGGGGATGGTTTTTCTTTTTGACCGGCAATCCGGGAATGACGGCTCTTAATCTTTCGATAGCCGGCGCGCTTTTCGCCTTTTTATGGTTTAACGCCTGGCCGGCGAAAATTTTTATGGGAGATTCCGGTTCTCTGGGATTGGGGGCTCTTCTCGGGTTTATGGCCTTGGCTTCCGGCCAAACCCTCCTCCTGTTGTTTTGTGGATTCGTCTTTGTTCTGGAAACACTTTCCGTAATCATTCAGGTGACATCGTTTAAAATTTTTGGAAAGAGAGTCTTTCTCATGAGTCCACTGCATCATCATTATGAATTGCGAGGATGGAAGGAACATCAGATCACTTTGCGTTTTTGGATGGTCCAGGCCTTGGGAGCGGTGATTGCGGTCCTGGGAATTAGAGGATAAGTTGGTGCCCGATTATATTGTCATTGGATTGGGAAACACAGGCCTCAAGGTGTCACGGTTTCTTCTGGATCACGGCGAGCGGGTTTTTGCGGTCGACGACAACCTTGCTCCTGAGGCGATCCCTGCGGAAATCACCTCACATCCCGGATTTAATTTCATTCCGAATGACCAGTGGGGTCGTCTCGTCCGCCATCCTTTCCATGAAGGAATCGTCAGCCCCGGCGTACCTGGTGATCATTCTCTCGTCAAAGCTTTACAAAGCCGGGGAATCAGCTTGATCAGCGAGATTGAGCTGGCTTCCCGGGTTCTGTCTTTTCCGCTGATTGGCATCACCGGATCAAATGGAAAGAGCACCACCGTTTCCCTCGTCGGTGCGATATTTCACGAGGCGGGAATCCCGGCTTTTGTGGGAGGGAATTTGGGGACCCCGTTGTTGGAGGCCTGCCTTTCAGGAACTCGCTACGAGTGGGGAGTGGTGGAGGTTTCCAGTTTTCAACTGGAAAGAACCTATACAGCCCGTTTTCATCTGGCCGCGATTCTCAACGTTTTTCCCAATCATCTCGACCGGCATCGGACAATGATCAATTACGCGCTCACCAAAGCCCGCATATTGAATAATCAGTGTCGGGAAGATTTCACTCTGATCAATTCCAGCAGATCTTCCTGGCATACTCTTTTTTGCCGCTTGAGCCGCTCGAGGATTGTGCCCTTTTCCACGCAAGGACGGCTTTCCGAAGGGTTTTTCTACGATGGACTGATCATCAGGGAACAATGGTGTGGTCATCGCTATTCTCTTTCGACTCAGGCTTGGAAATTGCCGGGACTCCATAACCTGGAAAATCTCCTCTGTGCCGTTGCCACAGCCCGGACAGCTGGGGTGGACATTCCTTCGATTGAGCGGGCGCTGGGGCGCTTCAGGGGCCTGGCGCATCGTTTGGAACCGGTGGAGGAATACAATGGAGTTCTGTTTATCAACGATTCGAAGTCGACGACCCCGGCGGCGACCCGGGCTGCGGTCGAGTCGATCGCGGGACCTCTGGTTCTATTGGTGGGCGGCCGGGCCAAATTGCCGGATTTCTCTGAATTGAGTGCTGTCTTGACTCAGGACAAGATCAAGGCGGTCATTCTTTTCGGAGAATCGGGAGATTTGCTCAAAGAATTTATCCCGGGTGAACTTCTCTGTTGCCAGGTTCACGACCTCGCAGAGGCTGTACAGAGGGCCCGCCTGATCGCCGGTATGGGTGATGTGGTCCTTCTTTCTCCAGGATGCGCCAGCTGGGATCAGTACCGGAACTTTGAAGATCGGGGAGAGCACTTCCGGAGGTTGATTCATGGTTGAACTGCCTCAAGCCCCTCTCCATCGTTTTAAAATTTTCCGGATGGAGAAAGTAAACTGGGAATGGTGGTGGGATATTGACCCTCCCCTCTTCTGGTCGACGCTCATCCTGCTCAGTTTGGGAATCGTCATGGTTTTCAGCGCCAGCATGACGACTGGGCTGGATCTCTTCGCCGATCCCTTCTTTTTTTTGAAAAGGCATCTGGTAGGGCTTGGAGTATCCCTTCCTTTTTTTGTGGCGGCCAGCGTATTCAACTTGGAGTTGCTGCGGCGTCTGAGCCGTAAGTTGCTCGTTTTTTCCTTTATCCTGCTCATTCTTGTCTTTGTCCCTGGCATCGGCCGCGAAGTGGGCGGGGCATACCGCTGGCTCGCCATTGGATTTCAGCCCTCAGAATTGGCGAAGTTGAGTGTCATCCTGTACATGGCCGATGCCTTGGTCCATTATCGGGACCGGGCTCAGGACTTTATATACGGTGTCGTTCCCTTTCTGCTTGTCGTCGGGGGAACGTGCCTGCTGGTTCTTCTCGCACCTAGCCTGGGGACCGCCTTATTTCTTGTGATCATTGCCTTTCTCATGCTTTACCTGGGTGGCCGACGTATTTTTCACCTTTTGTTGCCGGTGATTATCATCATTCCCACCGTTTTTTTCCTGGTTTTTTTCAGTGGAAACGTTTACTGGAGAGCCCGGGTCGAATCCTTTCTCAATCCGGAAAAAGATCCGCTGGGGAAGGGTTTTCAAATCATTCAATCTCTGATCGCCCTGGGATCGGGAGGCATTTTCGGTCTGGGACTGGGGGAAAGCCGGCAGAAATTTTTCTATCTCCCCGAACGGCATACCGATTTCATTTTTGCGATTATCGGTGAGGAATTCGGTTTTGTGGGCACCCTGTCCATTCTCGTATTATTTGGCGTTATCCTCTGGAGAGGCTGGCGGATAGCCGTTCAGACCCAGAATGAATTTGAGGGACTTCTGGCCATGGGTCTCACGCTCAGCATCTTTGTTCAGGCAACGATCAATCTGAGTGTCGTCCTCAAAATCATACCCATTACCGGAATCACTCTACCTTTGATGAGTTATGGCAATTCATCGCTGCTTATAACCCTGATCAAGATAGGCATTCTTTTCAATATCGCTTCCCGGAAAAAGGGTAATGTCGGATGAGACGATTCTATATTTGTGCCGGCGGTACCGCAGGTCACATATTTCCCGGATTAGCCGTTGCCGAAGAACTCCAAAAGGAAGGTGTGCTCGCAGTCCACTTTATCGGAACCAGGAGGGGTATGGAGGACCGGTTTATCGGCCAAGCCGGGTTTCCTCTTCACTACATCTGCGCCCGGGGTTGGGACCGGACGCTTGGATGGTCTTTTTTCCGTATGCTTCTACTTAATACCATCGGGTTTTTCCAGGCCTTCAGGTTGATTGCCGCGCAGCGACCTTGCGGAATTCTCTGTATGGGAAGCTATGTTTCTTTGCTCATCGGATTCTGGGGTCGGATCTTCCGTATCCCCCTTTTTGTCCACGAACAAAATGTACTGCCGGGACTGGCTAATCGGGTTGTTTCCCGGTGGGCCAGAAAAATTTTTATTTCTTTCGAGGATTCATTGGCATATTTTCAAAATCAGGATACAATTTCCCTGACGGGGAATCCGCTGAGGAAAACCGTTCGAGAATGGAGAGGGAAACAAGAGGAAGCCAGAGCTTTCTTCGGCTTCAAGCCTGACCTTCGTACCG
Source organism: Atribacteraceae bacterium (assembly GCA_035477455.1). Lineage (NCBI taxonomy): Bacteria > Pseudomonadati > Atribacterota > Atribacteria > Atribacterales > Atribacteraceae > Atribacteraceae bacterium. Next base: position 14,494 of record DATIKP010000069.1, on the reverse strand, counting down.
TGTTTGTCATTGGCGGCAGCCTGGGCTCTTCCCTGATCAACCGGGTTTTTGCGGAAGTATGGCGAAACTGGACTGGTACTCCCTTTCAGGTGATTCATACGACCGGAAAGGAGGAAGGCCGGCCCCTTGGGCAGTTTGTTGCGAATGATCCCGGCCGGTACTTGGTATTCGATTTTCTTCCTGATCCAGGAGCGGCCTATGCCGCAGCCGACGTTGTGGTTTGCCGAGCTGGGGCCAGCACGACCTTTGAGGTGGACTGGTTTCAACTTCCCGCCATCATGATCCCCTTCGAAGGGGCGACCGAGAGTCATCAGGAATTGAACGCGGGCTGGCTTCGGAGAAGACAGCCGGTAGAGGTATTCGGAGAACGGGAATTCAATCCCATCAACCTGGCCCGGGCGCTTGAGCGGATGTTTGCCCTCAAGCGGGAATCGTGGAATGGTCAGGAAGGCCGACAAGAAGCTGCCGAACTCATTGCCAAAGCCATTGTTGAGGAATTACAGAGGGGTTAACCGGTCGGGGCCCGACGGCATCGAACAGGAAAATGAATGATTAAGCGGTTATATGTTGAACCTAAAACCATCGGCGAAAGAGAGCGGCGTTACTCTGGTGCCGGGAGTCCTTCATGAGCCCGGAGAGGCCTTCTGTATCAAGGTGGTTATAGTACATGCCTGTATCACCAGGGAACTGGTATCCGGGTCGTTGCGTGGCCTAATCCGGCTTGGTGTTCGAAGCGCGACCCTCTCTAGCCCGCGGAGCCCGAAAAATGTGTCCGGGGGGGAAGGCCGCTTTCCGATAGGTGGCCGAGCCGGCCAGGAGGAGAGTCTTCCCGGGCATCCTTATTGAAATATGAGCCTTGCTCACATGGTACCCGTTGATGATCTGGGTTCAAATAAGTGTATTCCGAGTGTTTGACATCATCTTAATGTGTTAGGAGGAATTGCATTGGAGAGAGAGACCCTCAGCTTACCCCGAGACCTCTTTTTCATTGGTATCGGGGGAACCGGTATGAGTGGTCTGGCGCTCATTGCCCGGGGAATGGGTTACCGGGTGAGTGGTTCGGATATAACCGAGAGTGAAATGACCGTACGCCTGCGGGAACGGGGCATTCCTGTTTATGTCGGGCATTGTCGGGAAAGAATCCAGCGAAACGGAGCGGTGATTGTCTCATCGGCGATACCTGCGGAGAACGAGGAGTTGTGCGCGGCCCGTGAGTTAAGACTCCCTATTGTTCATCGAGGCGTGATGTTGGCATCTCTCCTCAACCGGAAAAGAGGCATCGCCGTTTCCGGAACCCATGGGAAAACGACCACCACCTCGTTGATATCCCTCCTTTTGGAGACGGCAGGGCTTCAGCCGACCGTCCTCATCGGTGGTGAACTGGAAGATATTGGCGGAAACGCCAAGATAGGAGAGAGTGATCTTTTTGTAGCTGAAGCCGACGAGAGTGACGGATCGTTTCTGAAGCTGAGACCTTATTGTGGCGTCATAACCAACATCGAAGACGATCATCTCGAACATTACGGCTCCATGGACAAGGCAGTCGAAGCTTATCAGATCTTTCTGGAGCGTATCAAACCGGGAGGGCTGGCCGTGCTTTGCAAGGATCATCCTAATGTTCGAACCATCATTCCCACCAGGAAGCGTTCCTTTCGGGTGTTGACGTATGGTATGACCGAGGAAGAACTGGATTGCCGCGCACTGGTCCTCAGGGAAAAACAACGAGGGTACGCCTTTCGAGTGAGTAACGGAAAGCACAGTCTGGGAGATTTCGAGACTAATATTCCCGGACTCTTCAATGTCCTGAATGCCTTAGCCTGCATTGCCGTCGGTGTGGAGCTGGAAATCGGTTCATCCACAATCAGGGATGCGATTGCTTCGTTCAGCGGAGTCAAGAGGCGGTTTGAGTGCATTGGATTCTATCGTGGTACACAGGTGGTGGACGACTACGCTCATCACCCCACCGAAATGGAGGTGGTTCTCCAGGCTGCCGTCCATCAGACGGCGGGACGCCTGGTGGTAGTCTTCCAGCCACACCGGTATACCCGCACCGGCAGGCTGTATCGGGAAATGGCGCAGATGCTGGGCAGCGCTCATCGGGTGCTTATACTTCCCATCTATCCGGCGGGAGAAAGGCCCGTTGAGAACGTCACATCCGAACTCGTCTACCGGGCGATGAAAGAGAAAGGTTATGATCAGGCCTTTCTCTCGGAAAGCCTGGATGATGCCGTTCGAATACTCGAGGAATGGCTGGAGCCCGGCGATCTCCTGATCACGATGGGAGCGGGTGATGTGTGGAAGGTAGGCACCTGCTTGTGTGGGAAGACCTGATTCTTCTCCGTCGGGAGCTTGCCAAGACGCAGGGATGGGATTTCCTTCCCGAACCGGAGATGCGTTGTCTCACCACCTGGAAAATCGGCGGCAAGGCTAAAGCCCTGGTGAAGGTTCGATGTGTCGAGGCCCTGAACCGTCTCATCGCCTTTCTTGATCGGCGGGGAATTACCTGGCGCATCCTTGGTAAGGGATCGAATATTCTCGTCGATGATCGGGGGTTCAATGGCGTTGTAATCATCCTGGAAGGAGATTTTGCCCAGCTCGAGTTGGTTGGTTCATGTGAAATCGAGGCAGGATCGGGAACCCGCTTGATTAAACTGGTGAGCCTTTCTCTCTTCCATGGTTTGACCGGCGTGGAGTTTCTGGTTGGGGTGCCGGGAACGATTGGCGGGGCATTGTTGGTGAATGCCGGTTGTTTTGGCCAGGAAATCGGTCGCCTGGCCAAACAAATTCTGGTCAGGAATGGTGATGGTACAACGCGGTGGCTTGAGCAAGAAGAGGCTGGATTTACTTACCGTCATTCGACCCTACGTCTGAAGCGCCATGTTATTCTCAAGGCCCGTTTTCATTTGCTACCCTCTCCGCCGGAAGCTGTCCGAGAGAAAATCAGGAATTATAATTTGTTACGGAAAAAAACTCAACCTATCGGCTATCCTTCTGCCGGGAGTGTTTTTAAAAATCCAACTGAAGATTATGCCGCCAGGATTATCGAGGCCATGGGGTTTAAGGGTATTCGGGTCGGGGACGCGCAAGTTTCGACCAGGCACTCGAATTTTATTATCAATCGAGGACGGGCCACGTACCGGGAGGTTCATTTTCTGATCGAATGGATACGAAGCGAGGTTTACAGGAAAAGGGGAATCATCCTGGAAAATGAAATAGAGGTTTGGTAATGGGTCTTAACAAGGTAAAAATATTTCTTCGTATCCTTTTTTTTTATCTCGCCCTGGGTCTTCTCTCCTGGATGATTTTCTTTCTGCTCATGCGTAGCGATTTCCTCAGGATTCAGGAAATTACCGTCACCGGGAATCACCGATTAGCGACAAGCTTGGTTATTGAAACATCTGGAGTGCTTCCCGGAGAGAATATTTTTGGCATCCGGGCCTGGGAAGTGGAAAGAAGATTGGAGAGAATTCTTGAGGTCCGGGATGCACGAGTGAAAAAAGTGTTTCCACGGGCATTGTTGATCGAGATCGAAGAGCGGGAGCCCTTTGCTGTCGTGGTGATCGGTGATGTCACGTATTGTGTCGACCGGGATGCGTTTGAAGTGTCCAATATTCGTGAGGAGACCGCCTCACTACCCCGCATCTGGATGGATTATTATGATTCCGGAGCCCTTGCCGATGCGTTGGAAATGATCGATCTATGGAAAGAAACATTTGAAACGCCCCTGACGGAGATCCGGGTCGAAGATCGAAAGTTATTTATTTTGAATTTGTATAATGGTATATTTATTAGGAGCGAAGGACCGCGTAATCTGCAAGATAAAGCGGCCTTGCTCGCACCACTTTTGCGAGAGGTACAGATTAAAGCTCTCCAGGTGGGAGGTTTCGATTTGAGAATGAGACGGGACATCGTCTTGATTCGAAACGAAGGTGAGTCTTTTTGAAGGTTTTTAAATATATTGACGGAAACCCTGCGGTGGTTGCAGCGGTGGATGTGGGCACGAGTAAAATCTGTACTCTGATCGGACGATCCCAGGGTGAGGGTATCGAGATCCTGGGAATCGGCCTGAGTGCTTCCCAGGGTATTCGCAAGGGTAAAGTGGTGAATGTTGAAAGAACTACCCTGGCAATTCGGGATTCTCTCGCGTTAGCCATGGAAGTTGCCCGCCGCGAACCGAACGTGATTGTGGCCGGGGTTTCCGGAGATGCAATTTCTTCGTTTAACATAGAGAACGAAGTGCTTATCAGCCGGGCAAGCCGGGAGATTACCGAACGGGAAATGGAGAAGGTGGTGGAAAGTTCACGATCCCGCATTCCCGGTGAACAGATACGGATTATCCACTTGATTCCTCAGAGTTTTTCCGTGGACGATCAACATGGAATCGCCGACCCGCAGGGGATGGTGGGGAGTAGTCTCGGGGCCCGGATTCATGTGGTTACCGCTCAGGAAAGCCATATACAAAACTTGCATAAGTGTTTTCTCGATTCGGGGCTGGAGGTAGCCAACTTTATCTTTCAGCCCTATGCCTGCGCGCAGTCGGTATTGACTTCGGTGGAAAAGGAAGCGGGAACTTTACTGGTCGATATTGGCGGCGGAACGACGGATATGGCTATGTTTTTTGATGGAAGTATCTGGTTTTCCGGGGTCATTCCGCTGGGAGGAGAACACCTGACCGCCGACCTTTCGGTTGGTTTACGAACTTCCCGTGACGAGGCGGAAAAGATCAAATTGAAATACGGCTCAGTTTTCAGTAAGCTTGTCTCACCGGATGAGATGATTGAAGTGAAGGATATGAGCCTCTCGTCGCTGAAAACGATTCGCCGGAAGTTTGCCTGTGAGATTATCGAAGCACGGATAAAAGAATTGTTTCTCTTGCTCCGTCGGCAGATAAAGGCTTCTGGTATGGAGCGTTATTTGCGGGGAGGGGTTGTCCTGACTGGTGGATCATCTCTGCTGGAAGGAATCAACGATTTTGCATCGACGATGCTGGATTTACCGGTCAGAGGGGGGTATCCAGATGGACGACAGTATATTGGCATGGTGCAAACCATTTCGAACCCGATCTTTTCCACTGCCTGCGGCTTGCTGGAACAGGCCTTGTCCGCCAAGGGAAGTCGGAAAAAAACACGGCCTTTTATCGAAAGTTCCTTTGGCAGGGCCCAGAAAATGTTTGATTGGTTGCGAGACTTTTTCATGATGGGATGAGATGGAGGTAGGTCGAATGGTTTCCGATAAGAAAAAAAGCCAGCGTGATGGAGTGGCGATAAAAGTTTTAGGCATTGGCGGAGGCGGTGGCAATGCCGTCAACCGGATGGTTGAGTCTGGATTGCGGGGAGTCGGGTTTGTGGCCATGAACACCGACGTACAGGTATTACGATCCTCCAAGGCGGAAACGAAGTTGCAGATTGGCAAAAGATCGACCAGGGGATTGGGAGCCGGGGCGAATCCGGAAACCGGCCGAAAGGCAGCCGAAGAAGATCGAGACGAAATATTCCGGATTCTCGAAGACACCGAGATGGTTTTCGTGACCGCCGGTATGGGTGGAGGAACGGGAACCGGCGGTGCTCCGGTCATCGCCTCCATTGCCTGTGAACTGGGAATTCTGACCATTGCCGTTGTGACCAAGCCTTTTTCTTTTGAAGGACGGAAACGTTCCAGTCAGGCGGAAGCGGGAATCGAACAGCTCAAGGGAAAAGTCGACACCTTGATTGTCATTCCCAATGATCGGCTCTTGCAGATCAGTGACCGTACCACCTCGCTTGGGGAAGCCTTCCGCATGGTTGATGATGTACTCCTGCAGGGCGTTCAAGGCATATCCGATCTGATCAACGTCCCGGGAGTTATCAATCTTGATTTTGCCGATATCCGCACCATCATGGCCAATGCCGGGACGTCCTTGATGGGGATCGGCCGGGCCTCGGGGGAGAATAAGGCGGTCGAGGCGGCGAAAGCCGCTGTTTCCAGCCCCCTTTTGGAAACGTCGTTCAAAGGAGCCCGCGGGATTCTGTTCAACGTCACCGGAGGGCCGAACCTGGGTCTTCTTGAGGTGAACAAGGCGGCGGAAATTATCTGTGGCGCCGCGTCCGATCAGGCGAATATCATTTTTGGAGCGGTGATCGATGAAAAGATCAAGGACGAAATAAAAATCACGGTGATCGCCACCGGTTTTGAGCAGGTGGATGCTTTGGAACCCGACGACAATCCTAATGGAGTCCACGATAGATTTTCATTAGACGACCTCGATACCCCGGCCTTTATGAGAAAAAAATAAGCATGTTTCCCGTTGGCCAGGATGTTTTGCTCCGGGAAAGAGGCCTTCGGCTGAGAGCTAAGCAGGGCAACCATTTCTTTGCCTTGGTATTTCCCGGACCCTATGCCTTGGGAATGGCCAATCTCGGCTTCCAAACCGTTCTCTCCCTGGTGTACGGCTTAGTCGGCTGGCGGCCGGAAAGGTTTTTTTCCGACAGTGGTCCACGTTCCCTGGAAAGTCGGGCGGAGTTGTTCTGTTTCCCGATCATCGGCTTTTCCCTCTGTTATGAACGGGACCTGCCGACTTTAATTTCCATCCTCTCCGCAGGCCGGGTGAAGCCTCTGGCCCTCCATCGGGAACTTGCTGATCCACTGGTAATTGGCGGCGGTGCGGTACCGACACTGAATCCCGAAATCGTCGCGCCGTTTGCCGATGTGGTTATCGTCGGTGAGAGTGAAGAAACTCTGCCCAGAGTATTGTATATCTGGCAGACGATGCGGGAACGGGTCCGAAACAAACCGGATCTGCTGACGGCCTTGGCCGAAATCGAGGGAGTATACCTGCCGTCTCTCGTCAAACCGATCTACCGCAAAGGAACCCTCGGCGGGTTCGAAAGCCGGTCCCCGCTTGTCTTACCGGTAAAGCGCCAGTGGGTCGATGTAGAAGCCCATGAATGCCGGACTTTTATCTACAGTCCCCATACCCATTTTCGTAATACCGCGCTGGTCGAGATAAGCCGGGGTTGCAGTTACCGGTGCCGCTTCTGTGCCGGGACGGTCATTTATCGGCCGCTGCGTCCTCGCTCCACCGACTTGGTCGGAGCGATGTTCCGCCAAGTACTGGCTTTTTCCGGAAAAGTCGGTCTGGTCGGTGCGGATATCCTGGCCCATCCACAACTGACTGGGATTCTTGATGACGCGAAAGCGCTCCGCCTTTCCACGACTTTTTCATCGCTTTCCGCTCAGACACTCTGGGAACGAAAGGACCTTTTGGACAGCTTGGCGGCTGGAGGAATCCGTACGGTAACCCTGGCACCGGAAAGCGGAAACGAAGTCACCAGGAAAATACTGGGGAAAACACTCGACAACCGGCAATGGATTGAACTCGTGGATCATATATTGAATACAAGGCGGATGAACGTTAAACTATACTTCATGTTGGGAAAGCCCTGGAGTGGGCCGGAGGACGATCTCGATTTTCTTTCCGGTCTTACGTCGGACAATCGACCAAAGGGGAAAATTACTGTCTCGTATAGTTTTTTTGTTCCTAAGCCGCTCACTCCGCTGGCCGATACGGTTGCTTTGCCATTCTCACGGTGGAAGGAAGAGCAGCGGATTTTTGAAAAAGGACTGAAAAAAATTGGTTTGGCCTTTTCCGGGGAAAGTCCCCGTCAGGCTTGGGTTGAATTGATTCTGGCCCGGGCTGACCGATTGTTGTCAGAACAGATACCGCGCTTTGTGCGGGATAGTGGAGATTCCACGGTGAAAACCTGGAAAAGCCTGCTGGGAGGAATCGGGCGGGACCTGTGGGAATGGCCTCGTTCGCCTTGGTCTGGAGAGTTTCGTCCCTGGCAGGTCGTTTGTTCCGGTATCGACGAGGAACACCGGAAGGGGGAAAATGAACGGGGGGAGCGCGCTGAGGCCGCCGGACGTTGCTTTGGACATGGGTGTACTGAATGCGGAGTGTGTTCGCGATGACCCTAAGGGTTGCGGAGAATATTGATCGGATCCGCGAAACTATCGAAAGAAGCTGCCAGCGCAGTGGAAGGAAAAGTTCCTCGGTGGTAGTGTATGCGGTTGCGAAAGGCGTGGAACCGGAAAGAATTCGAGAGGCAGTGGAGACCGGAATACACGAGATCGGGGAAAACCGCCTGCAGGAAGCCGAGCGGAAAATGGTGCACCTTTCCGGATCACCGATCCGCTGGCATTTTATCGGCCGCCTGCAAACCAATAAAGTCAAAAAAGTGATAGAATTGTTTCACTCGGTTCAATCCCTTGATGCACATAAACAGGCGTTGGTTATAGAGAAACATCTCGATCGCTTCGGTATGGTCAGCTACCCGGTTCTCCTTCAGGTCAACTTGACCGGAAGCCAAAACCAGGGAGGTGTTGCCGCAGAAGAGGTTATCCCGTTTCTTGAGAAGTTGCAGGATATTCCTCCGATTCGGGTGACGGGGCTGATGACTATTGCTCCGTTTGTGGGCACAGAATCTCTCGTGCGAGGTTGCTTCCAAAGACTGCGGGATCTTCTGGAGAAAGTCAATCGGATGAGGGTGACCGGCGATCACCCGCTCAGGGAGTTGTCTATGGGAATGAGTGACGATTATGCCCTGGCTGTTGAGGAGGGGGCGACGATTGTACGCTTGGGAAGAGTATTGTTCGGTGAAAGGAGCATATTGTGATTCAAAATGTCCTGATTCTTGGTTGCGGTAATATGGGTGGCGCTTTGGTCAGAGGGTTATGTCGGGAAAAGCGTCTCCGCAAAAACCGGTATTTCCTGTATGACGTTATTTCCGAGCGGGCTTCGGAACTGGCTGCCGAGTTTGATCTCGCATGGGCACCACATCTGGAGGAGATACCTTTCACGCCAACCATTGTCGTTCTCGCATTCAAGCCGGACGATCTTTCGGGAGCGGGCATCCACCTGCAGCGGTGGCCGGAGGCCATGTTCGTTTCGGTTCTGGCCGGAGTCTCTCTTAGTGATCTCGCGAGTGCGCTCGCCGGGGCAAAACGAATAGTCCGGATCATGCCCAATCTTGCGGTTGAGGTAGGCGAAGGGATTGTCCCCGTATGTTTCTCGCCGGATATGGAACAGGACCGCAAGGAGGATTTTCTTTTTTTTCTGTCGACCCTGGGGTGGATTTTTGAAACTGAAGAAAAACATCTTGCCTCCTATACTGCGCTCAGCGGAAGCGGTCCCGGCTTTGTCTCCATGTTTGTCGAGGCTCTGGCCGATGGAGGAGTCAGTATCGGGATTCCCTGGGAAACGAGCCTGAAACTGGCCCTGCAAACTGTGTGTGGTACCGCGTTTCTTCTGAAAGCGCGAGGAAATCACCCGGGGTTACTGAAGAATCAAGTCGCTTCACCTGGCGGAACGACTATTGCTGGGATACGCCGCCTGGAAGAAGGGGGACTGCGGGCTGCAGTAATGAACGCCGTTGAAGCATCTTACCGGAAAACCGGCATGTCCGGTGGTGAGAGGCGATGCCGATGACCATTAAACCGGAAGAAATTCTTGATTACGAATTCAGCCGGGTGTTTCGTGGGTACAGCGAGGCGGAGGTAAACGAATTTCTGGAAGAATTAGCCGAACAGTGGGAGGAAGTACTGAAGGAACGGGATAGGTTGATCCAGGAAAGAGAGGACCTGAAAAAAAAGCTCGCTGAACGACAGCAGCATGTAGAGAAACTGGAGTTCCATCTCGAGGATTGGAAAATGCAGGCCGAGGTGGAAAAAGAATTGGCCCGGCGGGAAGGGCAAATGGTCCTGCGCGAAGCCCAGCAAAGATCTCAGAGAATCGTCGATGAAGCCCTGCGTAAAAAGAAAGAGATCGAAAATAGTTGGACGGAACTCCAGAATAAATACAACGCCTTTCTTGTCCGTTTCAAATCCCTTCTGAATTCCTTTCTGCAGGGGATGGAAAGAAAAGAAAGGGAATTCGACCTACCCTTTGACGAAAAACCACCTCACAACGGTAACCCGGCTCAACACCCGGGAAGAATCGTTTCCGGCGACGTTGTTCCGGAAGAAGACGTGACCAGTTTTTCACTGGATGACTTTCAAAACGATTCACGTTTTTCTGACCGATGATCATCTTGCGTACGAAAGCATTGTCATTTCTTCTCCCATTTATCGGTGCCCTCGTCCTTGATCAGGCGACCAAGTGGTGGGCATCACGTACGCTTATCCATCGATCCATCACGGTTGTTGAAGGATTGTTTGAACTGAGATTGGCCTTCAATATCGGGAGCGCTTTTGGTCTGGTTTTATTGAATCCTTTGTGGTTAGGGGTTCTGACGGTAGCCGTAAGCCTTTTTTTTCTGGGGCTGATCCCCCGGGTTCCCCAGGCTGGAATCTCATATTATGCCGGAACAGGGCTTTTTCTCGGTGGTGCCTGGGGGAACCTGCTGGACCGGTTTCGATGGGGGCACGTCATTGACTTTTTAAATCCCTCTTTTTGGCCAACCTTCAATGTGGCCGATGTTGTGATTATTGCCGGATTGGTTCTGGTCTTTCTCAATTTTTGGCGGTTGGAAACCACCTGTGAACAGCGAAAAGATACAGGTGTATGACGAGGCCTTTTGCCGGCTCGATTCCTGGCTTGCCCGCCAGTATCCGGAGATTTCGCGAACCCTACTGGGACGGATCATTCGGGAAGGCCGGGTAACCGTCAATCAACATTTGACCAATAAAGCCGGGAAGAAAGTCATCCCCGGTGATCTGGTCGAGGTCTGTTGGCCGGAAGCGGATCGTCAGGCTCCCCCCGCGCAAGCGATCCCCTTGGATGTCGTTTACGAAGATGAGGATATTCTGGTTGTTGATAAACCGGCCGGGATGACCGTTCATCCCGTGTCGCTCTTTCAGCGGGACACCCTGGTAAACGCCCTTTATGGGCTGGGTATTACCCTGGCCGATTATGGCCGCCCCTTGCGGCCCGGCATTGTCCAGCGTTTGGACCGGGATACCTCGGGGATTATGGTTGTAGCCAAAACAAATACCGCGTACTTGTCTCTGGTGAAATCATTCAAGGAACGACAAGTTGAGAAATGGTATCTGGCGGTTGTCGAAGGGTGCTGGCAGGCTAAAAACGTCGTTGATCTACCACTGGGCAGGAATCAGGCGAAACCCTGGTATATGGAGGTGAAACAAAGAGGGGGGAAGGCAGCCCGTACCTTGGTCAAGCCCCTGATAACCGGCCCGGCTTTTTCCCTTCTTTCCGTACGACCGACAACCGGACGTACCCACCAGATTCGGGTACATCTTGCCTCGCAGGGTTTTCCGGTGGCCGGCGATACGGTATACGGGACGAGAACGCCGGTCAGCGGGTTATCCAGGCACGCTCTGCACGCCTTCCTACTGAGCTTTCCACATCCCCTGACCGGTGCGCGGGCCACTTTTTCCGCCACATTGCCCGAAGATCTGAAGCTTCTTCTCGCACGTCTGAGGGAAGAGCACCGAAGGTCATGAATGGTTATCCAACAAGACGAGTTCCCGTGGCCGGGTAGGCTCGACAACGAGAGTGCGCTCGTTGCGGAAGGTCACTTTTCCCAGGTTACCACTGGGGACGAAACGCACATGCTTGACCCTGGTCATGATGACCTCGGCTCGTGAGGAGTTTTTTGCGGAAGACAAAGAAGCAGCTAAGCGGGCCGCGTGAAGAAGGTCGCTTTCTGGGTTGAACTGGAAATTGACTATCTTCAAAATAACATGCGAACCGGGCAAATCCCGGACATGAAACCAGTAGTCATTCCGATTCGCCAGGCGGTTGATCAAAACATGGTTCTCCCGGTTATTTTTCCCCACCAGGATTTCATTGCCTAAGGGAGTTCGAAAGCGCTGCGCTCTCCCCCCTATGGACCGATCATCCGATGGAGTTGCAGTGCCCGCCAGGCTCGTCCCTTCTATGAAACCCGTGTGTAGTGATGTTCGGATTAGGGATTTTTTTTTCTGGATTTTTTCCAATTTCCCCTTCAATTGTATGTTGCGGAGCACGGCCTTCCGGTATCGCCGAAAATAGCGCTGCATGTTATGACTGATAGTGAATCGGGGATCGAGTTCGATAACCACTTCCTCCCGCTGTTCGGATAGCAGGTTGGAGACCCGCAGTTCGTGCAGGTTCTCCGACTTTAAATTTGAGTGGATTTTCAGGAGTTCACCTTTGAGTTTCAAGTTTTTGACTTCTTCCTCCGGCAGGAGAAGCGAGTGGACTTTTTCCTCTTCCCGGTGAATATAGTCTAATTCTTTCCGGATGTATCTCTGGAAGCGGTTTTTTTCCGTTTCCCGAGTCTGCCATTCACTTTCGGTCTTTTGAAGCGCTCGTACTGCTTCGTTGAAGGACCAGTAAATCCCGGCCTCCGGAGGCGGGGCGGCAGAGGAATCGGCCCAGGTAAGACTCAAGGGTCTTTTTGAGTGCGGGTCGCGGAGCAGGGCCACCTGGTAGGTTCTTTCCTGAAGTGGATGAACGAATTCCCAAAGGATAGCCTGGATTTGTGACAGCGTAGCATCGGGTTCCCGCTTCATCCGTTCAGCGATCCAGCGGGCGAGACAGGGACCGATACCATCCACTGTTTTAATCAGCCAGTCGGGGATTTCCTCGGCGCGGGGAACCGGGAGTGCGCCCGCAGGGGACTGATTGGTGAAGTCGAGGGGGTTAATGCGTTCTCTTTTCTGGGGAGGGAGCTGATAGGGTTCTCCGGGAGTGATGTTTCGGAAGCGGCTCTCTTGGTTGGAAACTGTTCGCAGGGCTCCCAGGACGGTTTGTTGTTCGTCGGGCAACGTCAGGATACAGTTCGCGTTCCGACCGGTCAACTCCAGGATCAGAGAAAAAGCGGTGTGCTCTCCCCACAGGCTGTGATTTCGGACGGTCAACCTAACGATCCGGTCCCAGCCGACCTGCTCGATGGATTCGATTCTTCCGCCGCCGAGGTATTTCGCCAGGAGTTGTTCCCAACCCGAGTGGGTATTTTTTTGCCGCGATGATCTTTCCGGATCAAAAAAAAGGGCGCATTTTTCCGGATGGCAGGCAAGCACCAGCCAGCCGGCGAGGTCTTTTTTAGAGAGCTGTAGCCGGGTTTCCCGATGGTCACCGGTGACAATTCGCTGTATTCGGGAACCCAGGCAAAGCGGAGTGAGTTCTTCGACCAGAAAACGCAGGGGGAGTCCTTCGAGTGTTCTCATTTTGGCTTCGTTGACAGAATAAACATTATTCAATAATATAGACCCAGAATAGAACGTTGTAAAGGGGCCGACTTATGAACAGTATGACCGGTTTTGGTTACGCAGAGGGGAACGGAGCTCTGGGGTATTATCGGATAAACCTGAAAAGCCTGAACCACCGATTTTGTGATGTCCATATACGACTGCCGCGGGAACTCACCCTGTGGGAGGAAGCCATCGTTACTTTCCTCCGTGAGCGGATTTCACGGGGGAAAGTCGAAATAAAAATATCTTTCGAACCTCATGCCGAAGCTTTTTCGGTGGTTCCGAACAGCGCTCTGGCCCGCTCTTATCTCGAAGGCATTCGGATGATCGCCAACGAACTCGATCTTCCCTGCGAACCGAGTATTGAGCTATTGCTCAAAGTTGGTGAAATTATCCAGCTCAAAAAAGATGATCAACGATGGCTGAGCGAGTGGGATCGTTTTTTCCCGATTCTCGAGGAAGCCTATCAATACTTTAATGCGTTCCGATCCAACGAAGGTTCCCGTCTTCTGCAAGACCTGGCCGGGCTGCTTGGGTCTGTTCGAAGGTTCACTGATTCGGTGAGCGGGTATGCCTCAACGACGAAGGAACACTATCGAAATCGCCTTGTGCAGCGTCTGGAGGAAATGCTCCCCTCTACGCCGGTCAACGAGGGTTTGTTGGCCCAGGAACTGGTGTACTATGTTGAACGAAGCGATATCCATGAAGAAATTGTCCGGTTGCGGACCCATCTTGACCGGATGGAGGGCCTGTTCAAGAAGAACCATCCCCTGGGGCGGGAACTGGATTTTATTCTCCAGGAGTTGAACAGAGAAATCAATACCCTTGGTTCCAAGGCCGGATCGGTAGATATATCATCCTTGGTCATCGATATGAAAACAGTCCTTGAGAAAATGCGGGAACAAATCCAAAACGTGGAGTGACCTATGTCTGGTCTTCTGTTCGTGATATCTGGTCCTTCCGGGGTAGGCAAGAGCACCCTGCGTAAAACCGTGATATCCTGTTGCGACGGACTGAGGTATTCAGTCTCAGTGACCACCCGCCTCCCCCGGTCTGGAGAGCGGGAAGGACTTGATTATACGTTTATAGATAACGAAACCTTCGAACGCATGAAAAAGGAACACGCCTTCCTGGAATGGGCAAAGGTCCACGGAAACTATTACGGGACACCGCGGAAACCAATCGAAGCATGGTTGGCTCAGGGGTGTGATGTGATTCTGGAGATCGATATCCAGGGCGCGCAACAAGTTCGCTGGAGTTTTCCGGAGGGGGTGTTTGTATACATCGCCCCTCCTTCCCTGCAGGTTCTTGAAAAACGGTTGCG
>DATIKP010000068.1 GCA_035477455.1 Atribacteraceae bacterium | reverse complement strand
GGAAAAGCTCTATGGCCTCCGCAGTCGCCCCCCGCGCGGGGGCGTGGATTGAAACTCACCACCCAAGTCCACCAGACCGGTAAGCCGAGTCGCCCCCCGCGCGGAGGCGTGGATTGAAACCATCTGAGAAGCCACCCCCCCTCGGCCCGCCGAGGGCGCCAAGGAATGAGCAATACAGGGTATGCGGCCATAGGCTGTCAGGCCGTGAGGCAGGGAAAAACCGATACAATGAGTCGGAAAACCTTTCTCCACAGGGTTTTCCCGCATACACGCATCAACGCATCAACGCATATACAAAGTATTTACAGAGGAGAAAGGGGCTGTGATTATGGATGAAAAACGTTTGGACACGAGTAAGTTGTTTTCAGAATACACCTTGAGGAATTTCAGCATAAAAAACAGGATAGTGATGCCGCCCATGGTTTGTTTTGGATGGTCAGGGAGTGACGGGCTTGTGACAGAAGATCATGTCAGGCACTATGAAGCAAGGGCGAGGGGTGGTACAGGCCTTATTATTATTGAAGCGCTCACTGTGAAACCGGAAGGACGTTTAGTCAATACCCAGCTGGGAATATGGTCTGACGGTCATAAGGAAGGATTGAAGGCAATTGCTGAGAAGTGCCATGATCATGGTGCAGTGGTCATTGCCCAATTGAACCACGCAGGGCTGAAAACGCCAAAAAATATCTCAAACGATGCCATATCACCTTTCGAATATCGAAACAGCAACACCAGTGCCCGAACCATGACCCTTGAAGAAATAGACCGGACGAGGGAAGAATTTATCCGTTCCGCTGAAAGAATACACGAAGCCGGCTTGGATGGTGTGGAAATACATGGCGTGCATGGATATCTGTTAAGCCAGTTCGCCTCTTCTGTGCTCAATCATCGCAAAGACGGGTACGGAGGAAGCATCAATGCCAGAATGAGGCTGGCGTGCGAGATTGTGCAAGGCATCAGGAGTAGGGTGGGAGACCATTTTATCATCGGGTACCGGATGGGTGGGAACGAGCCTTCACTTGATGACGGTTTGAACATTGGCCGAACTCTTGAAGCATGCGGGGTAGATATTCTCCATGTTTCTTCCGGTTTTTCTGATGATACGGCTCCACCGGTACCGGATGGTTTTCCGTATAATTGGATTGTGTACTGCGGGACAGAAATACGAAAAACCGTCAATGTCCCGGTAATTGTGGTGAATGGCATACGTACTGCGAGCCAGGCATTATATCTGCTGGACAATGGCAGGGCGGATTTTACCGCCGTGGGCAGAGGATTGCTGACTGACCCTGAATGGGCAAATAAAGCACGGTCAGGACAAGATGTGAACCCATGTCTTGAATGCCATAGGTGCCACTGGTTCAAAAATGGGAAAGACTGTCCGGCTTTGAAACAATAAGGGGTTCATGGTGCCTGACCCCAAGAAAAAGAAGGGACTCCAGCCATTGGTTCACTTCTTGCTTATTGACAATCTGGGAAATATAGATAGTCTTTGCGGCTATCCTGACACAAACTTCCTGTTCAGCCTATGGCCTACAAAAGTGGTTATCATCAAGGCTACCGATATCATCAACAACCCGTAAAAGGGCAACATTTTTCTAATCCCTATTAGATATGCCATTATTGCCGCTCCGATGATAAATGCGAATATCTTTAAACATAAAGACATTGCTTTAGAGTGGGAACCCTTGGCCAAGGCGATCCCTAAATCGGTGGAATCCCCGGTCCAGTGAGTGGTTCTTTCCAGCAAAAGCTGAGAAGTGAGTGAATTTTGAAATCCCATGGAAAGCGGAAGCAGCAAGGCCATCACCGCCTTGTCTAACCCATAGTCATAGGGCGTATCAGACGAAACGCCCATGCCTACCACCATAGCTACCAGTAATATATATATGGACTGAAAGACCATGCTTAGGGTGAAGCCCACGCGATCCAGCAATATCCCGGCCAAGTACGAACCAATCACGAAGGATATCCAGATTAAAACCATGAACAACGCGTCGATAGGCATCAATACGAAATTAATCCCTATATCCGCTATCCTGCCGGTTACATGGGAAGATCTCTCAAAAAGTAGCGAAATGGTGGTCAGGCTGTTGACATTCCCCGCCAAGAAAGACAAAACCACCGCCAGAGTGATATGGACACGCCGTGATTCCAATACTGGCCATTTATTATTGATTCTCTGTTTGTTTGTCACTATTTGTTCCCGACCTCTTTGACGATAAATTCCTTAACCAGCCGGAATCTAAAGATCATCAGATCCCCTCCCCCAAGAGGAGAAAGGTGACAACCCGGATCCTCTATCGGGGATAAGAGAGGGCGTTCAACAGCCATTATATCAGGAAGATCGCAACCTCTAAAAAATCGAATACCGAACAGACACATCTGGTTTTTTTTGAGTAGGGTGTTCAGCAATCGTCGAAATAGTTGTATTATGAAATGAATGATGGGTCAGAGACGTTCTGCACTGAATAGGCGCAACATCAGTAACATTTTGCCCTATTCATAGGTTATCAGAAGTTGTTGTCACTGGCAAGGAGATTAAAGGAAACTCCGTCCACAATAAGAGTAATTTATTTTAGCGCCATATCAATATCTCGACCGGGAGTTCACCTAAAAGGCTTTGAACCCTTTCACTCTTCTACCATATATTTATAAAGGAGGAACACCCATGGCCAAGTTTGGTTGCAATCTCCAGGTATGGACCTCGCATCTGAGTGACGAGACTATCACCCTCTTTTCCAAAGTGAAGGACCTGGGCTTTGACGGAGTGGAGATCCCCCTGGCCCACGCCGGGCGGGTGGACCAGCCCCTGATCGACCGAGCCCGCCGGGAATTGGACCGACTGGACCTGGACTGCACTACCTGTGGAGGGCTGGGCCGACCTGACAACCTGATCGACGATGATCCGGAGAAACGCCGGCGGGGTATGGATATGCTCCGCAAGTACCTTGACATCACCGCCGGTCTCGGGGCGGAATTCATGGTGGGACCGCACTACGGCACCTTTGGAATGGCCGATCTCGGCCGGGCCCGCACCGGGGAGGAATGGAACCGGGCCGTGACACTGCTGCGGGAGATTGCCGACTATGCCCGGGATAAAAAGGTCCGCATTGGTCTGGAATGTCTCAACCGGTACGAAACCTATTTTTTGAACGTGGCCGAAGACGGAGTCAAGCTGGTCGAGGAAATCGGCCGGGACAATATCGGCGTTCATCTGGACACCTACCACATGAACATCGATGAGAAAAACTTTTACGACCCCATCAAAACCGCCGGCGCCCACCTCTTTCTGCTCCACTGCTCGGAAAACGACCGGGGAATCCCCGGTTCCGGACACGTCAACTGGGACGAAGCCTTTCGGGCCCTTGCGGAGATCGACTACCACGGCTGGTTGGTTATTGAAAGTTTCTTCGAACCCATGGAAGACATCCCGGTGGCCACCTCGATTTGGCGGCCTATCGCTCCCAGCCGGGAAGCGATCATGGGAGAAGGGGTCAAGTTCATCCGAGAGAAGGCGAGAGAGTACTCGTTATAAACAGTGGATATGTTCCGGACCGCCTGGTTCTCCCCCGCCTTCTCAAAGGCAAGAGGATCAGGCGCTTTTCTCCTCGCTCCTCACTACCAGTGCTACCAGATGATAAATACCGGGTTTGAGTCTCGTTTGGGTAGAGGCGGGAACCTGGTTCGGGTATAAAATGATCGCATCTGAAAGAGGGGGCGTCACAACCGATGGATCAACGGCGATTGATCGACACTATCGTCGCGGAAGTCCTCAACAGGCTTAAGGAAAGGGAGTGGGCCACGCCAATGGCCCCGGCCCCTTCGGG
>DATIKP010000067.1 GCA_035477455.1 Atribacteraceae bacterium | reverse complement strand
ATGGCAATCGCACTGACCCGCCTCTCTCAATAAAATCTTCGACGATCGCAATCTGTGCGGCAAAATCGACATGGGTTGCCGGCGACCTGGTGAGGATCTGGACGGGTATCCCGTGTTCTCGGGCCTGCGTGGCTGAAGCTTCAAAGAAATCCGTAGCGGTTTTGAAGACCCCGGTAATATCGGGTGGAGCCCAACCGATGATGATCTCCGGTATATCAGCAGATGCAAAAACCGCTCCCGCACAAGCAAACACGAACAACATCACCGCCGCGAGAATGACTATCGATCTGACCAGGAGAAACCCTCCCTTGGAATTTTCTAGAGTTTAGAAACACAAAACCACCCACCACTCATCGTCATTATTCATGGCCTCCCCCCCTTTCGTGAAGTTATGTGTCTTGAGGCTAACATATTAATGTACTGATGTTCTTACCAGATTACGCCTATTTATAACACACGCTTTCTGATAAAGCAAGTTAACCTACACTCAAATTCGCAATTTCCAATTTTGATTTTGCTGCAAAATTACTTATTGCAGTAGAATCATTTTTGGAAAAGCCGCTGGATAGTCCACTAGACAGGTTGATTGGATAACTACCGAGTTTGCGTGAAAGCGGCAATCTTGATCAAACTTGGGGTTGAGGAGTTTAGCGGGTTCCATTCCGTCGAACGGAAACGGCTCAAAACCCGCTAAACAGAAGGAATATCAGGGTTAAAAAATTTCCCGGGCTGTGATTTCGGGTGAAACAAAGATCTTGATGAGAGATGGATTGTTTTTGCTCTCTGCAAGGGCCTTTTCAAGTTCTTCCAGGGGAACCTTCATGGAGAAAAGCGGCCGGGGATCGATGCGTCCGTATTGAAGTAGAGCGATAGCGTCCGGCCAATCGTTCCCTACCCCCGCGCAGGATCCGACCATGCTCAACTCCCCGAGAACGAAGTCGAAGGGTTTCACCTGGATCAGGTCGTCGACGTCGGTGATCCCGAAAGCAGCCACCCGGCCGCCCGGCCGAACCAACCGAAAGGCTTGCTCATAAGTCTTGGCCATACCAACGGCTTCGATCACGAAATCGCCGCCCCGGCCGCCGGTCAGTTCTTTCACCCGTTGTTCGGTATTCTCCCGCTTGATGTCAATGATGTAATCCACGCCCATTTTTTCCGCCGCCTTGAGGCGTTCCGGTATCATGCCCACCAGAATGACCGGGGCGGCTCCCCGGAGTTTGGCAAGTTGAGTATGTAAAATACCCAGGGCTCCATCACCCAGGACAACCACACTGCTCCCCAAAGTGACGTCCATCGCCTTTGCGGCGTGAATGGTACAGGATACCGGCTCGATAAAGGCGCCGACCGTAAAATCCAGTCCATCAGGGAGTCGATGTATCTGGGATGCCGGTGCTTTGACATATTCGGCGAAAGCACCGTTGGTGTGAATACCCAATTGGTGGAATTGAGGGCAGGTCAGTTTTTGGCCCCGTAAACAATAAAAACATTCCTCGCATCCCAAATTGATATCGGCGGTGACCGGATCTCCTTCCTGAAATCCGGACACGTCTTTTCCCGCCCGGGCTACGATACCGGAAAATTCATGGCCGGCTACCAAGGGCAGGCGATCCCGCGAATATTTCCCAGAATAAATACTGTGATCGGTCCCGCAGATTCCGCAGATTTTCACTTTGATCAAAACTTCATGGCTGGCTATCTCCGGTACGGGAATCTCCTGCATCCGGATCTCACCCGGCTTGGTCACAACAGCTGCTTTCATCGTGTTCATCAACCTGTCGACCTCCTTTCCTTATCTGCAAATAAAACAATGATCGGCGAAGGGTGATCAGATGTGCCTCAACTTTCATTTACGTTGTACGCTGTCGTCAGGCCCCGACTGGTTAATTCCTTTGGTTATCCGCTACCGGGAAACGATGGATATTGCGTCAAACGGACAGATGACCGTACACATTGCGCAACTGGAACAATACGTCCCGTCGACAACCGGTTTCCCGTCCACCATAGAGATAGCCGGGCAATAGGAGGCGGCGCATTTCCCGCAACGCGTGCACTTTTCCTCGTTGATCAGGGCCATATAATAATAGAATTCGACCTCAGAAGATGGCTTCAGATGCTTCAATCCCAATCCCCGGAAATCATTCAGGGAGGAATATCCGCATTGAGACATGTACTTCTTCAACCAGCTATTGCTTCTTTCGATAAAGTCGATCCCTTTCAGAACGATACCGGTCAGGGTTTGACAGGCATTCGCGCCCAGCATGATCGCTTCCGCGACGTGTTCCGGACTGGTAATCCCCCCACCGGCGAACGTTTCAATCCCGGGAATATTTTTGGAAATCAGGGCCGTGGCCTTATACATGCTGAAACGAAGCATGGGGCCTCCGATATCAGAAAGGATATTCGCATTGTCACTCACCCCGGGATACTTCCCCCGCCCGCCATTCCAAATATCGGGAGGGGGAACGACAAAGTATTTGTGGGTGGTCACCACGAAACGGGCACCGATCTTCTGGGCTTCCTCGGTAATGTAGAGCATGCGGGGATAGCCAACTTCCGGAGTCAGCTTAAATCCGACCGGAACATCGGTGGCCCGGATACAGGCTTCCAACACCGGGAGAAATACATCGGGAGCGGTTCCCATCATCATCCCCCACTTGGCTTCAGGAGGGAGAAGTTTGGCATCCATATGGCACATGGCCCCTACCGGACATCCGGTATTGAGCTCAATGATATCCACACCCAGGTCGGCAACCCGCTTGGTCTGTTCCGCCCATTTGGCCGGATCCAGATCGTGAACCAGGACCTGGGCAATCACCGGTACATTCTTGGGCAGGGAAGGACGGATTTCATCCAGGAGTTCCTTGCCCCAACTCAGATAATTAAAGAGATTTTTTGCGGTATAGATGTGGGCTATGACTTCCTTGCGCGCCGAATCTACCGGAACCTTCATCCATCGTCCCACATAGTTCTGATTTTTAAACAGCGTGGGAAAGTCGAGATTTTTCTCTGCTTCCGTCGGTGCACCCGGAACAAGAGCCGGTATGTAGATATACCCGGCGCCCGCTTCAACATACTTCAAAAACAATTCGGCGGCCTTTCTTCCCGGAAACCAGGGCTTGTCCAGGTTGTGTGGCGAAACCCCAAAAGGGGTACGCATGGTCACCCCGGCCAGGGTTGTCGATATGTCGATATGCGAATTGTTCATAGAGTCCTGCTCCTCTCGTTGCCTTTACGCTATTGGAAGAGAATGTCCTTACGCCCCTCGTAAGGAGCTTTGATGATCAGTGGCCTCAAATAGTTTATAGTTTTTTCCGCACCGTCTTCCCGGCTCATGGTCACGTCTTCGTGTTCATAACTCAGGACATAATCGTAACCGACCAGGGTCAACTCGGTGATCACCTTTTTCCAGGGCACCGATCCCCAACCGGGAATCCGAAAGCGGAATCCGCGGTCAATCCGCATCCAGGGACCGGTCGGTATCGTTCCATCCCTTTTGACATTATGGGAAACAATTTCTCCGTCTTTGGCATGGACATGATAGATATGCGAGCCGAATTGCTGAACAAAATTTTCCACATCGATTCCTAGGTAAATGAGGTTCGCCGGATCGAAATTGAATCCCCAGGCCGGGTACCCACTTAATAGTTCCCGGCTCCGGCGGGCAGTCCACAGATCATAAACCATCTGGTTTGGATGAGCTTCGTGGGCAAATTTCACTCCGTACTCCTGAAATTTTTCGAGAACCGGCCCCCACCGTTCCACCAATTCCTCTTCCATTTCCGACCAGCCCTTACCATGGGGCCAGGGGAAAAAACGACCGAAATTTTCACACCCGACGAAACCACACACGACGGGAACTTCGAGATGATTTGCCGCCTGGGCGGTCTTGATCATTCGTTCCGTTCCGAAGCGGATTTTCTCTTCTTTGCTGCCCGGATGGATGCCATCGGTATCCTTGCCGTAAGGACCGAGGATCAATTGCCCTTCCGGGTGATTGCTCAGGGCGGAGACAATCAAGCCGCGCTCCCGTATCTTCTGTTTGATTAGCGCGGCGTAGGCGCTGTCTTCGGTCACCTTTTGCACATCAAGGTGCGGACTGCCGGTAAAAGCGGGCAGTTCGACCGCCTCGTACCCCAGTTGGGTAATCTTATCCAGGCAAGTTTCCAAAGGAACATCCAGGTAATTTGCGGTAAAAAACCCAATTTTCATGCTCAAACCTCCTGTATCGTATCTAGAATCAATCGCTCCTTCGCTAGTTTTTACTACAACAGCGACCCTTGGTCGATATCACCGGAGTCACAAAGATGGTCAATCCTTCGTGTCGGGACAACCACGGTTTGCCTCACAACGAAAATGCCCAAGCCTTAACCTTCTGGAATACGTTGAACAGGTTTATTGTCCGGTCAGCTGGCGGAATGGAATCCCGACTACGCCCAAACAAGCAAAAAAGGCAGATCATACGTCAAATCTTGTACCGACATCCGGGGAGTCAGCCTTTCTCCTGATCGGTTTTCAGTCATTCACCGTTTTCGTTTGATAGAAAAAAATGATCATCAGAAGAGTTTCGGGCGGTTGGAACCGCCCGAAACCGTAGTCCCGTATGCGGATATTCACGGCTCAATATGTGTACAAATGCGGTAGGATGGATCTTCTGTTTACCTGTTCAGTGGTTGCTATCTATTTTCCAATGATTGCTATCTTTAGGCACTATCGGTGATTTGTCAAGCACCGGCAATCGATCAAAATATCTTTTCTACTCGCCGTCTCAACTCTGACCGCAGTTCAAGACAGAAGATCATCGATCAGAGCACCGGGGGAAAGCCATCAGACGCGATTGCTCCGCCATCGAGCGGAATGATCGCTCCGTTGACGTAATTTGAAGCTTCGGAAGCCAGAAAAACCGTGATACCGAACAAATCGTCCCGGTTACCGGCCCGGCAGGCGGGTATCCGGGTTTGTAACTG
>DATIKP010000066.1 GCA_035477455.1 Atribacteraceae bacterium | reverse complement strand
TTGCTATCCTCCCGTTCTCCGGGGAACGCATGGCTTTCACTCGGCCTCCCCGGGAATACGCCGGTTGAAACGGTTCATCGCCATCACCAAGCCTTCCCGGAGAATCATTCGCACGGCCTCGGCGGCAGCTCGCTCCCCCTCGGCAAGGAGAGTTTCTTCTTCACCCAAGGGAACCCCCAAAACATAATCAGTCGCCGGTCCTGTCTCTGGGGGACGTCCGATACCCACCCGAACCCGGATAAAATCATTCCGTTCCAGATAGCTGACAATGGAATCCAGCCCACGGTGCCCGGCCGTTCCGCCTCCCTTTTTGATTCTGACCACACCAGGCGGCAGATCCAACTCATCGTGTACCACAATCAACTCACCGGCGACGTGGCGACGGGCTTTTACAAAGGCTCCAAGAGCCTCACCACTCAGGTTCATGAAGGTCATGGGCTTAAGGAGAATGACCGGGTTCCCCTCCAGAGCAACTGAGGCCTGAAGGGATCGGTCACCCCGCCTCCAACGCTCGGCGCCTTCCAAAAGCCGGTCGACCACCCGAAATCCGACATTGTGCCGGGTCAGCCGGTAACGGCTTCCCAGATTGCCCAAGCCGACAATGAGGGTCAAGCAATCCTCCTATACTTCCTCCTCTTCCTCACCGACTCTCTTGGGTTCGACAATCCCCTCTTCTTCGAGTGTCACTGCCTCTTCAACGACGGCACGCGGTGCGGCGACGAGGAGGATTACTTCGTCGGCATTCTCTTTGATCTCCACTCCCTCCGGGACAGTCAGATCCCGGACGTGCACCAAGTCGCCGATTTCCAAGGCGGTGATGTCGACTTCAATGCCCTCCGGAATGGCATCGGGCAGGCACTCAATCAACACCTGGGTGCTAATCTGTTCGAGGATTCCGCCCATCTTGACACCCTCGGCGTAGCCCTTGATGATCACCGGAACAGTCAGAGTCAGTTTCTGGTCAGTCCTTACCCCGTAAAAATCAATGTGCCAAATTTCCTCTTTACAGGGATTTCTCTGGACACTCTTGATTATCCCCTTCCTGACGCCGTCTGGCATAGCCAAGTCAAGAAGGTGATGAGTCACACCAGGGACCTGCATAACCCCGAGCAGCTCTCGGGTTTTTATTTTGACCGATAACGCCTTTTCCAGCCCGCTCGTCTGAGAATAGAGCACTCCGGGAATCCAGCCGCTCCGTCTCATTTTTCTGACGGCCGACTTGCCGTTCTCTTCTCTGGGTTCCAGATGAATGGTTGTCGTCTCTTTCTGAGCCATTGTCGTTCCTCCCATGTCATTACGCGGCCAACGTGCGCGTGCGTGAAAGCTCCATCATGTTACCTTGCTTGGGAATCGTCAGACAAACAGTTCGCTGACCGACAGTTCACCATGAATTCGTTTGATCGCCTCGGCGAATATTGGAGCGACGGACAGGATCTTGATCTTGCCACCGGCTCGCCGGTGCGCTTCCTCCTGGTTGAGGTGGATAGTATTGGTTACCAGGACTTCTGACAGGCAGGAGAACCGGATGCGTTCCAGAGCCAATTCGCTGAAAACAGGATGGGTCGAACAGGCATAGACTTCTTTCGCGCCTCGTTCCATCAAGGCGGTCACCCCTTCGACCAGGGTCCCCCCGGTATCGATCAGATCGTCCACCAGGATAGCCGCTTTCCCTTCCACATTTCCGATAACTCCCATCACCATCACTTCGGCAAAGGTCGGGCGGTATTTGTCGATAACCGCCAAGTCTACTCCCAAATAATTAGCGAAATTTCGGGCCCTGGCTGTCCCCCCCACATCGGGACTGACCACCACCAGGTCGGTCAACTTCTTAGAAAAAAAATACCGGGCTAAAAGAGGTTGGGCCACCAGGTTGTCCACCGGTATATCGAAAAACCCCTGGATTTGTCCGGCATGCAGATCCATGGTCAGCACCCGATCCACACCGGCAGTCACCAGGAGGTTAGCGACCAACTTGGCGGAAATCGGCTCACGACCCTTGGTTTTACGGTCCTGCTTGGCATACCCATAAAAGGGGATGACCGCGGTAATCCGCTTGACCGACGCCCGATGCATGGCATCGATCATGATCAGTAGCTCCATGAGATTATCGTTGGCCGGAGGGGATGTCGGTTGGACGATAAATACGTCGGCACCTCGGACGCTTTCCTCGATCTGAACCCGGATTTCCTTGTTGGAGAAACGACTTACTTCGGCACGGCCCAAGGGCAAATCCAGATACCAGCAAATCTCCTGGGCCAGGTGCTCGTTGGCTGTCCCACTGAAAATTTTCAAGTGTTGAGAGATTTCGTTGTATCCAATCATTTCGCTTCATCCCCCGCATGCTTTACCCGGTCAGCCCATCCTTCTTTGTTTTTCTGTCTGACCCGGCCTATTCCCAGAGCCCCGGGTGGTATGTCCCGGGTGATCGTCGAACCGGCCGCTGTATATGAGCCATCACCAATGCAAAGCGGGGCGACCAGCGAGTTGTTGCTCCCAATAAAGACCCGGTCTCCAATGGTGGTCCGGTTCTTTTGCACCCCGTCATAATTACAGGTAATGGTGCCGGCCCCGATATTCGTGTTTTTTCCGACCATGGCATCCCCCAGATAGCTCAGGTGTAGGACCTTGGTTTTCTCGCCGACAGCCGACTTTTTGATTTCCACAAAATTACCGATCCGGACATGGTCATGAAGATGGCTTTCCGGCCGTAGGTGAGAATAGGGTCCGACTTGGACATGGTCATCGATGACCGAATGTTCTACAACACTGAACTCGATCCGACATCCCCTCCCGATCTGACTGTCCACAATCCTGGTAAAGGGTCCGATCAAACTCCCAGCACCGATGACGCTTCTTCCTTCGACGACTGTTCCGGGGTACAGCCAGCAATCGGGTTTCACCGAACATTCCCAATCGACGTAGGTGCTCGCGGGGTCAATCATTTTTACCCCCTGCTCCAGCAGAGCACTGTTCTTTCGGTAACGCAGAATATTTAAAACCTGAGCATATTCAGTCGGGTTATTGACATTTTTAAATTCGTCCGACCAGGGGACCCGGTATACGTCCGGATGCACTCCTAACGCACGGGCAACCACCAGGCAGTCGGTAAGGTAATATTCATCCTGCACGTTCCTGCGGTCGATCCGGTCAAGGATCGCTCCGGCACTATTCCGGTGGAAGGCATAGATGCCCAGGTTGATCTCGGTCAGTGCCCGCTGTTCTGACGTGCAATCCCGTTCTTCGATGATCCGGACTGGCTCCTTTTTGGCGTCCCGCATGACCCGTCCGAATCCGGAAGGTTGCGACGTTTCCGAGGTCATGAGAACCAGGGGAGAACCGTGGATTTCAGTAAAGGCCATCAGGCCGTCCAGGGTGGCTTCCTCCAAAAGAGGCATATCCGAATACACCACCAGGACGTTGTCCACCTCCGGGGAGATATGTGAAAGGGCACACCGGAACGCATCGGCAGTCCCCCGGGGCTCCTCTTGAACAACCAGGCCGACGTTAGCACCGGCTGTTTGTCGGACGCTCTCCCGGTGGTCGGGTGAAATCACAGCCAAAACCTGGGAGAACCGGGGCATGCTGCTCCGGTCAAGTAAATACTTGATTAACGGCCTCCCCAAGGCAGGCAGGATAACCTTGGGAATGGCCGAAACCATTCGTTTGCCTTGACCAGCCGCCAGAATACAGAAACACCAACGATGCGCAGTCATATCCATCCCCTGTCAATAAACTAACCTACTCTGAACTCTTTACCACCTGTCCCTCGGAAATAACAAAACGCGACCGGCCAGTCGCGTTTCTCGAAATGACGTCCCTGATTCGTTACCTTTTTATACCACACGGAACTTCCAAGAAACCATGATTTCTGGCTGGGGCGGGAGGATTCGAACCTCCGAATGAGGGATCCAAAGTCCCTTGCCTTACCGCTTGGCCACGCCCCACCGTCACGATCTTCCGGAAAATGGGAAATGGGTGGGAAGTAGAAAAAAATTATATATAATTAGCCATGCAGTGTCAATTTCTGAGACTGATTATCGGAGCCGGCATTCGTCCGCCGCGGTTGATTAACCTCTTCCCGGAATAGGGGTTGATCTCCATAACCACCGTTTCTCCAAACAACCCCCCCCAGGATACCCAATCACCGGGATGTTTTCCCGGAACGGGTATAATCCGCACGCCGACCGTTTTCCCATTGATGACTCCGATGGCCATTTCATCGCCGATAATACAGGCCAGCGTCTCCGCCGAGGTGTCTCCGGGAACGGCGACCATATCCAGGCCTACCGAACAGACACTGGTCATGGCTTCGAGCTTTGCGAGGGACAAAGCCCCTATTCGTACCGATTCGGTCATTGCGGCGTCTTCGCTCACCGGGATAAAGGCCCCACTCAGCCCTCCTACTGAGGAAGAAGCCATAGCCCCTCCCTTTTTGCACGCATCGGTCACGAGCGCCAGAGCCAGCGTCGTCCCCCAGCCACCGCACCGCTCGACGCCCAAGGCTTCAATAATCTCGGCGACTGAGTCACCAACCCGGGACGTCGGCGCCAGGGAGAGGTCGACAATGCCAAAAGGGAGAGCGAGCCGCCGGGCAACTTCCCGTCCGATCAGTTCTCCAACCCGGGTGATTTTGAATGCGGTCCTCTTAATGATTTCGGCAATTTCCCCCAGATCCGCCTTCGGGTTTCGACGTATGAGTTCCGCCACTACGCCGGGTCCGCTGACACCCACATTCAGCGCCGCACCGGGTTCTCCTATCCCGTGAAAGGCGCCGGCCATAAATGGGTTGTCCTCCGGGGCGTTGGCAAACACCACCAATTTGGCGCATCCGATGCCCTGCCGCTGGCCGGTCAGTGCCGCCGTGTCGCGCAGTACCCTCCCCATGAGCAGGAGAGCATCGACGTTGATCCCGCTTTTGGTGGAGGCCACATTCACCGATGCGCAAATCCGCTCAGTCTCCGACAAGAGAAGAGGCAGGGCATGAATGAGTGCCAGGTCCCCCTCTGTGAATCCCTTGTGGACCAGGGCGGAAAACCCCCCCAAAAAATCGATCCTGATGTCCCGGGCCAAACCATCGATTGTCTGTGCTCCGGCAACCAAGTCCTTTTCTCCTTCATCGCCCCGCAAGAGAAGGGAAAAGGGAGTGATAGCGATACGCCGGTTCACGACCGGGATCCCGTAAAGCTCTGAGACCTCATCGACTGTCTCACTGAGTCCTCCGGCAATCCGTCTGATTTTGTCCGCGACCCGGTGGACCGTTCCAGCAAATGTGTCTTGCCGGCAGTCACAAACGTTCATGCCCAGCGTGACGGTCCGAACATCAAGATTTTCAATTTCAAGCATCCGGAGGGTTTCCAGGATTTCCGAACGGTCAAAGAGCACAGAGAACCTCCCGTAATAATTAGATTCTGTGCATGGCCCGGAATACCGCAGCATGCTGGAGGTAGACATCGACCCCGATCTCGCGGCCTCGGTCGATGAGCCGCTCCCGCAATAGACCGGGCGAGAGATCGCTGTTCGAAACGTCGCCAACCAGGATCATGGTAAAATACTCACCTAATATTTTCTGGGTGATGTCTTCAATGTTGACTCCATGGTCCGCCAAGAGTCCCGTCACGGCGGCGATGATCCCCACGCGATCTTTGCCCACCACGGTGATGACCACTTTGTCTTGCCCGGCGGCCTGATCATTATCCGAAAAACTGTTGTGCAATGGGTTCTGTCCGGTGTTCATCTTTCACCCCCGCTTTACGCATTGCCAACTCTTTTTCCCATATCCTTCAACCTTTTCCGAACCTTTTCTCAATATTCCCCGCCTGTATGTGGGCCAGGCGGGTTGGCTCCGGAATCCGGTATTTCCCGGTCACCGCCATGGTCCAATCCACCGCCTGCCTCAGACCAATGCGGTGTCCCGGTGAAACGAACACCGGCTGGGTACCAGAGCGGGTGCGCACCGCGGCGCCCACCCGCTCCCCCCGATCCACAATCCAAGCAAATGCCCCACGTACGTTCCGGGGATTTTGATATGAACCGACCAGTGGTTTCTTGGCTATCCCGATGGCGACCAGGTCATAGAGCACCCCCAAGTGACAGGCCAAGCCAAAGCGGCGGGGGTGAGCCAAGCCTTGTCCATCAAAAAAAACGATCTGGGGAAAGTTCTTCAATCGGCCGAAAGCTTCCGTAATGACTGGTCCTTCCCGGAAGGACAAATAACCGGGAATATAGGGAAATAAAGACTTTCCCCGAGAAACCACCAGTTCTTCGACCGCCAGAGAGGGATAGGAAAGAATGACGATACCGGCACAGGCGCATCCCTTCTCAGGATAGGAGACGTCGACCCCGGCGATCCTCCTCACCGCCTCCCGGCGGAAGGGAAAACGCCAAGACATCCTGGAGCGTAATTCATCCTGGATTTTTTTTGCTTCGGAAAGTTCGACATCAAAGGGATATTGTAAAAGTTTTTCCATTAAAAACATTTCCGAGCACCGGCGGCACGAATGCTTTCCCGGCTAATTCGGAGATATGAGATTCAGGGGACTCCGGCTGGGGGATATCTTTTCCAGAGGAAAAGACAAAACGCTTGGAATTTCAGCCGCACACTTCGAGTTCGATCGTTTTCGTCAGGATGTCAGCATAGTTGAAGGACACCCGTTGGCAGGAGCCGTCAAGATCCATTTTCAGGGTAAAGAAAAAAGGATAGGTCATTTCGACGACCCCTTTTCGGACGACGGTCTTTTTCCGGCCCCTGTTGACTTCGACGACGACTTCCTTCCCGATGATGAGCGTGACATAATTTTTTATCTGACAAACATCTTGAACAAGCAAGATTGCATCATCCCAATAAGCGTTTTTCCCCATTATACACGCCGAATCTTAAAAAAGCAACAAAAGCAACCTAACCCGACTTAGCCGGAACCAATAGGATTTATGAACCCCATGTCGAATAACTGTGCCATCATGTAGCGACGTGGGGGGATGTACGATGTCACTTACCGAGCGTTACAAAGACAAGACTAAAGGAGTACTGGCCTGCTACGATCGGATTGTGATCCAGGGCAGTATTCCGGGGCTTTGTTTTGACGGCGGAATGACTTCGTACCTATATCAAAACACCATCAAAATCTTCGACTGCCCGGATTGGGCCGATACCTTGCGCAAAGAACTTCGCTTGGCATGCCGAACGGATAGCCAAGGAAAACGGACCGGAGATTGAATTCATCCGTAGAATCGACCCCTTCTGAACTTACAGAGCCAGCGACTTCGCTTCACCGGCAGGGCCAGGTATTTCCGTGCGGCTAGTTTTTCCAACAACTGTTGGCAGGAGGAAATTTTGTACTGACCGGTGGGGGTCAACCAAGGCAGGTTTTCACAGACGGTTCTCGCCAGTTCTGCGGCTCAGTTGGGGAAAGAAGCGCACCAAGAGTTTTTTTTGTAGGTCGTTTAAACCCCCACCGTTCATGGTTCTTGAAAATCATGCGTCAGTTCTG
>DATIKP010000065.1 GCA_035477455.1 Atribacteraceae bacterium | reverse complement strand
CGGGCGTTGCCCCGTGACGTTAGGTGATAAACGGCTCCGGGGTATACAAGGCGTAAGGGTCGCGTCATGGTGTAGGTACCCTGCCAGAAAATAAGTTATATTTCAAGACCTGACCCCTTTTATTCAAGACCCCTCTTATTCTCCTTCAATTACCGCTCCACTGCGAATTGGTCGAATTCGTCGGCTTCGTCAAAGAGGGTCTCGGGCAGACCTTCCTGGTCAAAGCCGATCAATTCCACGCTGAGAAAAAAGGTTCGATCAGGCTCCCACCAGGACGCTTCGACCATAACACATTCTTCGATTTTGTGCCGGATAAAATAACGGCTACTTTGCCAGTCATCATCTGCAAAAGAATAGACACCTTCCACACCCAGGGAATAATCATCGATTCCCAGGCCGATGCCGGCGGTGATCCGCGCGAAATCCCCGGTCAGGAAATCGTAATGACCGCGGAACCTGAGGAAGCTCCGGTCCAGGTCTCCATAGGTCAGATCGAGTTGTAATTCGCTGGTGTCCTGGGGATCGAAAAAGAAAAACGTTTCCCCGTCGACATTGGCCAAGCGGTAACGGATTCCGGCGCTAAAGTCTTCGGTGAAGGCCTTCTCCGCCCAGACTGTCCCGCCGAGCACGCGGGCGCCCGGGAGATCGGTAAGACCAATAGTTTGGTAAAAGGCTTCCCCGCCGTACCCCTCCCCGGACCAACCGGCCAGAAAAAAAAAGTCTTCCCGCCAGGCGCTGACCGCTGAAGTCGTGAAATGACCGATGGACGCGGCTCCTCGAATATAAAAGTCGCCGGCGAATTCGTGTCGGTAGGAAATGAAGAATTGGGGACTTCGGGAGAGTCGCTCTTCGCCGATGCGCTCGTTTTCATACGTGAGGAGCCCCAGGGAAAGCGAGTCGTTCATGAACCGGACATATCCTCCATAACTGGACTCGTCTTCCTGCCAATAATCATAAAAAACCCTGGCTTCCAAATTGGGGAAAGCAGCGCTGATATCGACCCCCAATCGGGTATCCTGGCGGGTGGCCAGATCGAGCTGGGCCTGCAACAGCAACTCGTTGGTCAGGTGGTACTGGTAGGAGAAATCGATGAAATACCCGCGGGACTGTTCATAACCGACTTGCGGGAGCAGCCGGGCTCCCCCGACGCCCAGCGTCCGGGACCAGGTGGGAATCCAAAACACCCGGGTATCCCGGATATACAGGCCAAGGCCCTCGATGACCAGGCGCTCCTGGGGATAAATGGTCACCCTCTGCGCCCGGACACTGTAAAAGGGCCGCTCCTTTTTACACCCGGTCACCAAAAGATCTTCTCCCCACCACTGGTCTTTGGAGACCTCGATCCGGGCTCCCCGAAAATACAGGTTCCCGGTATCGGTCATGCGGTAGAGGAGTTGGGAATGCTTGAACCAACCGGAGCGGGCGGCAAAATTATAGTACAGCCCTTCCCCGCTTACCAGGTGTTCACCGAAGCGGGCACTCACCGGGCCGGGAACAAACAGCTCCGAAGTTCCGATAAGAAAGATCGCTTCTTCGGTGGTCAGCATGCCTTCGTCCCAGTGGACTTCCACCCCTCCAGCGGCGCGGATTTCATCCCGGACCTCGTCATACAGGACTTCGGCCGCATTGATGCGTACTCCTCCGCCGGCAGCCAGCCCCTTCCCGGTGAGCAGAGCAAACAAGAGCAATAGCATAACCGTTGTCAGCGCGCTCCCGCGCCTGATCACTCGGTATCTTATTCGCTCATCGGTGCCGGTTCGCCCCATGAAACTCTCCCGCGGCTCTCGCTTCACTGGCCCACCGGCCGTTCCCTCTTCCCGGCGGGTCTTGCTTCTACAGTTTGTCCTGGAGTTGCCGAATCTGGCTTTTGGTCTCTTCGATCATCTGTTCAATGGAGAGCTGCTGTTCTTCAAGCTTCCGCCGGTCAGCTTCCAAACGCATAACCCGCTCTTCCAATCGGATAATCTCCTCTTCCAGGACCGGTCGCCACTCTGCTCTCTCGAAATCGGGCGGCAGATACGGATTGTCCCAGGTCAGGCGGATTTCTTCGCCGATGTACTGGGGATCGATCGTGAGCCGGCTGAAGCGAAGGGTCAGGGACTGGGTTTCCGGGGTGACGATGGGATTGCCGTCGTCGTCGAAGCGGCGGAAATAGACTTTCCCTGTGGCCTGGTCGTGAATGCGTTCTTCGAATGCAAAAGGGTATTCCACCGGCTCATACCGGTTACCCCGGTCGTCCTCCAGCCAGGTATTCCGGGCGAACTGAAGGGGGTATAACGGCGCACCTTTGAGCTTACGAAGCGTAACCTCGAAGACCAGGTACCGGTTTAACCGTTCCCGCTGAAGGAATGTCCGGTGGTAGGCCAGTTCTTCTTCGGCAGACAAAAGGTTTTCGTTTCCATACTTAGCCACCCAGGCCTTAACCACCTCTTCGCTCCAGTACAGCGCGTTCACGGAAAAGGTGCCTCCCCGCGCCCGCTCGAACCGGGTCCACTTACCCACCGTATCCTGGTAAATCTGGTCATAATCGACGCGGGCTAGGCCCGGGAGAGCCGCTACCAGCAACGTGAGAACGATCAGAAGTATTCCAGCGGTTAATTTACGCTTAATTCCCATGTCTTATTTTCTCCCCCATTCCTCAAATGGTCTGATTTCAATCTCTACCTCCGGGTGCTCCCCGGGTAACTGTTCCGGCGTGACGAGAGGCTCTTCTTCGATCGGCGTGACGGGAGGCGCCTCTTCGATCGGCGTGACGGGAGCCTCTTCGATCCCGGTATCCCAAATTGGCTCTGCCCAGCGTCCCGGATCTTCCGCTTCGTCAAGTTGGGTCGGGAAAAAGCGTTCCGGGATATAAGGGTCCGGCCCAGCCGCCGGCTGCCGGAAGGCACCGTGCTCCAACTGACCGCCGACGGTGACCGGTTCGGAGACCTCGATGAAAAATTCGGCTCCCTGCTCCAACACCGCTGGTTCACCGTGAATGAAGAAGCCAGCCACCGCGCCTATCGGGCCGAATATCGCCAGACCGGCGATTGACGCGCCTACCGCGTAGACCAAAGATTCATTTTCCTGAATGGCCCGGGCGCCGAGCTCAACCGGCACCGGTGTTCCGTCAACTCCCGGTACGTACCCGAAATCGACGTTGATGCGTCCGGGTATACCGAAGTTTCCCTTCCGCCGGAGCGTCTCGATCCGCCCCTCGCCGGCAGTATCCCGGGCGATGACTAAAACCCCGCCAATCACTACATCTTCGACCACCCGAAAGGGTACCGGATCCCCCACATTACTCCGCTCCGAATGGAGGGTCGTTTCGACGACGATCTTCAGGAGTGTTTCTTCGGGAACCGATATCGAAAAGGCGGTAATCTGCAAAGGATCGACAACCGTCCGGAACAGCTTATCCACCCGCACACCTATCGGACCCTCAGTCACAAAACCAAAAACGGTCCGCTCCAGTTCCTCCAGTTCGGCGAAGAGAATCCCCCGGACCCCGAGCTGGGTATCCAAGGCCATCCGGATCGACTTGATCTTAAACTCCAGTGAAGGCTCATCGGCCGTCCCGATCAGCACAAAAACCCGTAATCGATCCACCCGGTCCATCAATGTCCCGGAGAGCGTATCTCCGATCAGGTCCCGCTCCACCGTTTCCACCCGTTGAAGCACGCTCCCCGTTCCGGGCATCCCGTAGAGAATCTGTTCGACGTCTGCGAGTGTCTCCACCAGGGGGGATACAGCCTGATCCTGGGCAACGACGGGAACCGTAAAACAGACAACCAGTGCCAGAATGATCCCGATGAAAAAGCCTTTTTTCATAATTCCTCACTCCCATGGTCAGACGGTGAGGAGTAAGCACCCACCATCTCTTGTTCTCCAACGCCGGGATAAATTCCAGAAACATCCCGGTCGTTATATTATATAAACCAAGTTACCAGCGAGCCCTATTATACCTTATAAGGCTCCCGTTTCGATACCTTTTTGTTTCTCCTCCCCTATGTACCTAAGGGTTATCATCGGAAAATGAATGGTGATCTCTTCATCTCCTCCTCGCTAACTATGTCGGACGTGTCTACCGGTTGACTGCCAGGATGGGGAGAGGGGTGAAAGAGGAGTTCGGTGACCAGGATGAGAAAGGCGGCGGATTACCGGTGTTCGTCCGCGTCAGTCCCCTCCCACCGGACACCACTCGATGGGTTCAGGACCGTCAGGACAGGGAACTTCACAGCAACCCACTCCCCCGAAACTGCAGGATTCCGGGCAGAGATAGCCCGCCCCATCGGCATAGGCGAAACTCCCCCGGTACGACCACAGCACCTGGTCGGCATGGGTGGTTTCGGTGGTCATCCCGGCCCCTTGCATCCCGGCAATCAGGCGTTCGTAATCGGCGAAGCTGCACAACAAGCCGTAGAAGAATAGCGCTGGATACGTCCGGCGGATGTTCTCCGGCCAGAAAGAACCGTCGTCGACCACCAGGACCGAAAGGCGGATGACCCGGTTCCCGACCTGCTCCACGGTATGGACGAAGGCCGGAAGGGAATAGGACAAGACCTCCTGCTCCATCCCGGTGGCCTCGTCGACCCAGGGAAGAGCCCGGCGGACGAGGACCCCCCAGTGAGCGGGCCGGTCGTCCAAAAGGGTAATGTCTTCATCGAAAGTGATGAGGATCCGAAAATGGGTTCCCAGGTAATCCGGGTCCCAGGGGTACGTCCCCCATTGGGTTTTTGTCGGATATATAACGCTCTGGAACGAAGCGGGACATTCATCCACCGGCAGAGGGGGAGTGGGGATGGGAAAGGGAGTGGGAGTGGGAGTGGGAAGGGGAACATCCCGGGAAGGCGAGGAGAGACACCCGGAAAAAACGAGAACGGTTACCACCGCCCAAATCAGTACCGGAACCAACCGCCGATGCGTCAAATGCCCATCTCCTCCCCTATTCTGCGAATAAAGCTCCCCCACCCGGGGAGCCCGCAGGCGGGGTTCTCTCCCGGTAGAAAGCGGCAAGCTTACGAGCTTGGTTTCCTATGGACAGAGGAACTCTCCCTCCACCACTGCGCACCACGCCGCCGGTGGGGGGGTGGCAGGATAGGCCTCGCAGCAGGATGTATCCCTGATATCGTGCAGCGCAAGACAAGGCATTCCAGTCTCGTCGGCCACGGGAACGGACCTGCCGACATACCGCCAGGTAATCCGGTCGGCGTAGATCGGGGACTGGACCAGGTAACGATCCATCCAGAATGTGTCACCCGGCCCCGCTGTCCCATACCCCGCATTGCGGTTGGCCGCGGCCAGGTAATCTTCATAAGAGAATACATCGCAGATCAGCCCGTAAAAATAATATTCCTCCCCGGCGACTCCCCCGGCGACTCCCAAAGCCAGCTCCCGCGCCTGGACCCGCAGGCGGACCGAATTGGTCCCGAACTGTTCCACCCGGACGATCCGCACCTCTTCCGTCTCGCTCAGCAGGGGTCCGGCCTCGGACCGGTAACTTCGTTCGTGAGGAGTCCCCAGGATTCCACCCCGGCGGAATTGCACCAGTCGTTCGACATCCACCTCCCAGGAGCGGGGGTCGTTGTCCAGCAGGGTGATCGGCTGGTTGAAGATGATGATCACGTCAAAAGAAGGCAGCAAGGCCCCCTCGGCGGCGGGGTCGTATTCGGACCCCGCTTTCCCATAGCCTGAGAAGACGGCGCTCACCACCGTTTGAAAACTCGCGGGGCACCCTCCGATGATCGGCCGAGCCGTCTCCGGGGTTTGAGGGGAAGGAGTCGACGGAGGTACCGGTGCACATCCGGAAAGAACTCCTGATATAAAAACGATCGTCAATAAAAGCCACCCCAACGCGGGGAAGTGGGCCCTCATAGTCCGCAAACCTCTCAGTTCAAGGGTGATTTTGTTCTTCTATCCACTAATACGCAGGGCGGCGCGGATTGTTTCTATTTGGTCATCAAGCATATCCTCTTAAGCATGCGCTTGGTGATTACGAAGTAGGAGTGGACTCTGCAAGGACAGCGTGCGGTGGTCGTTCCGGACTTTTCCGGGGTTGACGGGGGAGTTCCTTCCTCGCTTCTTCTCTGAGAACGTGACCAGGCTGACTGGGGAACTCCCTCCTGGTTTTCCATTTATCCTGAGCGGTACCTGGCGATCCGGTTGGCCACCAGCGCGGCGAAGGCGGCCGCTCCGAAACCGTTGTCGATATTGACCACGGCCAGGCCCGGAGAGCAGGATTGCAGCATGGTCAGAAGAGGCGCCAGGCCCCTGTCGCCTATCCCGTAGCCCACCGCTGAAGGAACGCCGATTACCGGCAGATCGACCAGTCCTCTGACGGTGATCGGCAACACCGCGTCCATGCCGGCCACTACGATGAGGATATCCACATCCGCTTGCAACAGCACTTCCAACGCTTCCAGGGTCCTCTGTAGACCAGCGATACCGACATCGTACGCGGTAAACACGGTACAGCCCAGCTCCCTGGCGAAGACCCGCGCCTCTTCCGCTATGGAGAGATCGGCGGTGCCCGCCGCCAGCACGCCTATTCTTCCCCCGCTTTCGGCCGGGATAAAATCGTGCTTCCTGACGATGACCAGCCGTGCGTCGACATGGACCTCGGCGGCAAAGCCCCGGGGAACCTTTTGAGCCAACTTTTCCGCCAGCGCCGGGTGAACCTTGCTGGCTATGGCCCGGCCCTGTTCAAGCGCCATATCGAACAACAACTTCTCCACCCACTCGTCCTTTTTGCCCAGCGCCAATATCACTTCGGGAAGGCCGGTTCGGGCGGCACGGTTCAGATCCAGCCGGGCCAATTTATCCACTAACTTAAGCTTCAAAGTGTCAAACGCGGCCTTTTCCAGTCCGGTTTGGGCCTCTTCCAGTGAAATCAGGCCCTTTTGCAGCTTTTCAAGGATCTCCCTCATCTGTTTCCTTTCTGGCCCGGCTCTCCGCCGCTCTTGCCCGAGACAGCCTCTCCGGAAGGTATCTCACCAGCGAAGACAATCTTACCTGCGCCGCGGGAACAAGCGAAATCCCGGTGACCTGGCGAGGATCAGAAGCGAGCCGGCTCCACCGGTCATACTGACCACCTTGCCATGCCTGTCAACCAGTCTATTATACCTGATCTCCCTTTCCCAATATACGCTACCCGCAAGCTACCGGAGTTGCTGAATAAAAGGGGTCAGGTCTTGAAAAGCTACATTTTCTTCTCCATCTTCTGTACTATATTGCTAACGGTCGTGTAATGAATGCCAAGGGAATCGGCTATTTCTTTCAAGGTATACCCGTATTTCAGTAAACCTCTCCACAAATCCTTTGCCTCCCAGTAATACCTGTCCCTCAAGCTCTTCCCAGGGGGATGTTCCATGGATGCCTGCTCGGACAAAGGTTCGGTAGTGTTCCCGGGCGACTTTCCGGTTGGTCCCGAACAGGCCAAGAATCCAATCCACAAAGAGGTATTCCGGTACCTTCGCAAGGCCCGCTGTGGATTGATAGCTCCCCCATTGCCACTGTTCCGGAAGCTCTACCCAGCGAGCCCGTACCGGATTGAGCACCACGTAGCGGCAGAGCTCCAGGAGGTAGTTCTCCTTGTCCACCAGTATGGCCTTGTATCGTCCCTGGAACAGGTGGCCCGGTTTCCCATGCTTTCGGTTGCATCTTTGGGTATAGATACCGTTGAGCTGGCGCATACCCTGACAGAGATTGGCCTCCGGTGTTTCTACCAGGAGATGGTAATGATTGTCCATCAGGCAGTAGGCATGACAGAGCCAGTGGTATCGCTTGACCACCAGGGCCAGGATATCTGTAAAGGTTTCCCTGTCCAGGTCCTCCCGGTAAATATTCCCCCGGGCGTTGCCCCGTGACGTTAGGTGATAAACGGCTCCGGGGTATACAAGGCGTAAGGGTCGCGTCATGGTGTAGGTACCCTGCCAGGAAATAAGTTATATTTCAAGACCTGACCCCTTTTATTCGGCACCCATAAAAAAAGCCCGGGGGGATACCCCGGGCTTCAGTAACACAGTAGTTCTGTCCGGTACTCTTACCTTACTAACAGACCTCACCTATTGGGCACCAGTCAATTGGTTCCGGGCACTCCGGGCACACTACGCAGCAGGCGTCGCCTTTGATGTCACACAGACCAGCACAGAGTTCACCGTCTGCGTCGGCTACCGGGAAGCCAGTCCCGGCATATTCCCAGAATACCTGATCAGCCCAGATGTCGGCATGAGCGGTGTAGATGGGAGGATTCGGTAGAGGATCCGCAGGATCCCATCCAGCATTCAGGTTTGCCAGTCTCAGGTATAAGGCATAAGATGCCTCATCGCAAATCAACCCACAGAACCACCAACCAGGATCAGGGCCGAACCCCGCTTCTAGCCACGGTTGCTGCTCTACTGTTGCTCTAATCCGGATTGAACTACTACCAAATTGCTCAACCGCGGTTACGGTAGCGGGAATATCAAAGACTTCCTCGGTATATGCCACGCCCCCGGAA
The DNA here is from genome assembly GCA_035477455.1 of Atribacteraceae bacterium. Taxonomy (NCBI): domain Bacteria; kingdom Pseudomonadati; phylum Atribacterota; class Atribacteria; order Atribacterales; family Atribacteraceae; species Atribacteraceae bacterium. The sequence goes on along the minus strand of DATIKP010000065.1, from coordinate 18,263 downwards.
TAGAACGAAATCAGGCGATCAACCTGTACCAGCCAGTTAGTTTCGATGTCATCCATGAGGATTATTTCTTTGTCAAAGGTGATGATTATTTCAATTCCGCCAAGGGGGCAAGCTACATCACCGTAGACAGCCTCGACTACTGTCGACGCAACCGCCGTTGTCCACGTCGTCGGGCACTTATCCACCGGCGGCGGGGGGGGGTCGGGGTCGGGGTCGGAGCCGGGGTCGGCACGCAGCCCGTCACCGCGAAAAGAGCGACCAAAGACGCTACCGCTATGAGAAGCCAAAGACTCTTTTTCATGTGGTTTTAAACCTCCTTCTGTTTGTGTGAAATGCGCACGTCAATCACGCCAAAAGCAAGAGAACCGCATGGGAACAGGCCGCTGACCCCTGGGGGGGGTGGTCGAGCTTTCCAATGTTTCGCTCCACCGGACCTGCCGGGTGCCTCCCCACTTTTCCCGAACCGGCGACTCTGGGTATGTTTTGGTCCCGGCCCATCCCCCTTCGACCAGGGGGGGAAAAGGATTTGGCGCCCTTCTCCTTCTTGAATCCAATTATATAGTACGCGAGAGAAAAATGAAAGTTTCAGGGGGAAGAAAAAAAGAAAATATTGCGCATGGATTGTACCACAGAAAGATGGGGGTCGGGCAGGACCGGCAAGCGAGGTATCTATAACCGGAGGATTTATCCATGAATCCTCCCTACACAATGGCATGAGAGAAACATCGCTATCTCTATTTGCGGTGGAAAGCCAAATTGGATACAATAGTCAATATAGTGAAGGGTGGAGGGTATAGGGTGGAGATTGAATGGAAATACGACATCATCGCGGTGACCGATAGCGGCAGTATTCGTGGTGGATGTAAAAAGCGGCTACAACCGGATACAGTTTTTGCGGGACAGAGCGAAATCAACATCGCAGATGCTTGAATTCAAGGATGAGTTGAGCCGCTGGTCTGGGCATACTGGCCATTTCGATGGGCGGCGATTATCTACAGTTCGTCAATGGTGAGGAAGTATTCAAGTGACGCCTACCGATGAAGGTCTCTATTCATAAACATGGTCAGGGGACCATGTCCAGGAAAAATTTGTGGCCGTAACGGCCAACAATCAGTGTCAGCGAGTAACTCATCAGGAAAGCATGAAATTACCGGGAGGTGAAATACATGATATTTTGGGGAAAGCTGTTCGCCTTGATCTTGGCCCTACTGGTTTTGATCGTCGCCGGGTTTTTCTCTGTGGTCGTTCTGCGGTTCATCAGCGCTTTGGCCATCCAGCGGTGGATCGTTTCCTGCGTGCTGTTTTTCACCCGTCACTGGCTGTACCAGGCTTTCGGGCTCCTCATCGCCGCGGCCCTGGTGTTTGTCGGTCTAATCCTCCTGCGCTTCCTATTGCACCGGCCCGACCGTTCGGTCCTCTACCACACCCCGCAAGGAGATATCAAGATCTCGTACAACTCCATAAAGGCCCTGGCCCGGGACGTCCTGAAGAACAATCCGGACATCCTGACTCTGGAACCGGAAGTGGAAAAAACGGGGAACAGCGCCTGGCTTAACCTCAGAATGACGGTCAAGTCCAGCGTCTCCGTGACCGATTTCTCACCGATGGTTCAGAGTAAAGTTCGGGAGGCCATCGAACGGCATACCGGGATTACCCTGAAAGACGTGAAGCTGTTCATCGACTTGCGTTCAGAAGAGAACCCGATCCACGAAGGCGCGTAACCCGGTGAAACTTCGTAGATAAAACGCCCCGACGATGAGAGCTATGGTCGCGAAGGTATGTACTTCCTTTTTCGGGATCACCAGCCAGGAAAAGGACCCCCGCCTCCTGGGATAAGGAGTCCGGCGGGGGAGGATCCGGGGAACGGAGGCGGCGTACTGCCGGTACTCCCCTGGAAAGCGTCGGGCCAGGTAGGACTCCTCCTCGCGGATGATGCGCCCATAGAGGAGGACATAGACCACACAAAAGAGGAGGAGAATCCACCAGACGCCGGTTAACAGGGCGATGCCGCACCCGATCACGGCATTGGCAAGATACAAGGGATTGCGCACGTAGGCATACGGCCCTCCGGTGACCAGAGCCTTGGCTTCCCGCATCGGCCCCCGGTAATTCCGGATGTAGCCGACACCCCAGATCCGTAGCGCCTCACCGGCGCATATCAGCCCAGTCCCACAGACAAAAAGAACCGGATTCCCCCGGGTCACGCAAAAGGCGAACAGGCCTACCCCTCCCCAAATGATACCGCGGTAGGGAAAGAGGAGCGGGGTACACTCCCTGGTTTTTGTCATTGCTTCTTTCTCCATAATTCATTGCTCCCCTGTAAATTATTTTATCCTCCAGAATTCATCCAGAGGACAGGTGGTCACAGGCTCTATCGTTCCGTTCCGGCGCCGGATGGTGCAGCAGGCGGGGTCGGACTCCACGGTTCCGATACGGGCAGCGGGTATGCCGGCCTGATGGAGGTCCTGAATGAGAGGCTGGGAAGCGGGGGTGAAAATGAGGAGTGTCCCCGAGGAGAGAAGCTTAAGAGGATCGAGGTCGAAGGCCCGGCCGATCCGTCCGGTCAGGGGATGAATTGGAACAGCGTCTTCCCGCAATGTAAAGCCGAGTTTTTGGCCGGCACAGACTTCCCACACCGCTCCCACCACTCCGCCCTCGGTGGCGTCATGCAGGCAGTGAATATCGTGCTCAGCCGCGATCCGGCCTTCCGGTAACACACTCAGATGCTCGAACAACTCCCGGGCTCGCGCAATCTCTTCCGGTCTCATCGACCGGCTGAGTTCCCTTGCCCGGTTTTCGGCCAAAAGCGCGGTGCCCTCAATGCCGGCTGTTTTGGTCATGACGATCTCATCTGCCGGTTGTAGCTTCGTCACATCCGGATACCGGGACTTCATCAGCCGCCCCAGTCCCGTACACTGAATCAGGGGCCGGTTGACTATATCGGAAATTTCCGTATGCCCTCCTGCTACAGTGATGGCGAGGGTCTTGGCCGTCTTGTCGATTTCCCGCATCGTTTGCTCGATCGCCGCAACGTTCCCAGGGGGGGGAAAGATCAGGCTGACCAGGATGGCGACCGGTTCGGCCCCAGAGGCCGCCAGGTCATTGGCTACCAGGTGGACCGCCAGTGCGCCGGCCCGGTTGGTCACTCCCGTAATTGGGTCACAGGTGGCGCTGACCAGGAAACCGTCAAAATCGAGCACACCGCAATCCCGGCCGAGGTGCGACCCGACAATGAGTTCTTCCCGCGGTGCACCCCGGTAGTCAATGAGCCTTTGTAGTTCCTGAGGGCGCAATTTCCCGAATGTCGCAGGCATAACCATTCGTCCCCTTTTCTACGATGAGTTTTCCCTTACAGGCGGCACCGGTTTCGGTAAAGAGCGATTCCGTCCTGACCTCTCCTTCCAGCAGGCTTCCCTCCGCCAAATACAGGAAAGCGGTGGTGGCTTGTCCCCGAAAATGACCTTCCACATACAGGCAGTGGGTTTTGATCTCGGCAGTCACCAGGGAACCCCGAGCGATGACGACCATCGGGGCGCGTACGGTGCCCTGGCATCTCCCTTCGATCCGCACCAATCCCTCGGCCTCAATCACTCCGGAATACAGCGTCCCGGCGGGAAATACCGCCTCAATGGGATGGCGGGCAAGGAAGGTATAAATCCTTTCACTCTTAAAACGGAATTGCAGGGTGTCCCGGCAAGCGGAAAGCCTCTCGGTCCAGTTCATGTTGATGAAGATTGTACCATAGAAGGGTTGAAAAAGCTTGCGACCATAAAAAAGCCCCGGGAGGATTCTCCCGGGGCTTCAGGTGGTGAGGTGAATCCGCCTTAGAAGCTGACGCTAAGTTCAGCTTCGAGAGTGCCGGCGGTGTCTTCGATGAACTCGTCGTCTTCATTCCAGGTATTGAATTCATACCCGAGAGTCAGAGCGGTGTTTTCCGCCATCTCCCATTCCAGTTCGGCCAAGGCGCTCCAGACAGCGGCGCCGGTCGAATCATAACGGCCTTCCAGGGTCAGGGTGGTCTTCTCTTCGATCCATCCGTATTCCAGTCTTCCCCAAGCCATAATGCGGCCGGTGTCGCCTTCGTACTGACCCTTCGCGCTCAAGAACGCTTCGTTGTTTTCATCGTCGACATCGAGCGGGTAATTGAGGTACTCACCGCTCACGACGAACGATGCCGCCAAAAGATCATAGGTAACTTCAACTTCGAGCTTTTCGTCGGGAACCGCGTCAGCCGGGACAAAGGTGATCGTTCCGGTCAGTTCCGAGGTGGTGATGAGGCCCGGGGTTACGAGAGAAGTCCCATAGGCGTACTCAAGACCGATTGTCCACAGGTCATCGTCCGGTTCGTCTCCGGCGATACCATAGTCGGCGCCCACGGTGACCAGAAGTTCATCTTCCGCGACTTCAAAAGCACTTGGTCCGTCGGGAAGCGCCGGAGTAAAGCCCGCGGTCAGGTACTGCCCCTCTACGGTGATAGTGACATCATCACTGGCTCTCAGCGAGAGCTCCGCCGCCACACCATAGCTGGCGGACAGGACGCCGTAGGCCCCTTCCACTGCCAGCTTGACGTCGGAATCATCAAAATCGGTCCAGCCGTACGCGCTCACGACGATATCAGAGACTCCCTCTTCAAAGAAAAGGTCGCTTTCCGGAAGAAGGGCCACGCCGAATGCGATCTGCTCCCACTCCAACCGCAGGGAGTAGAATTCATTAAGCGTCCCCAGGGCCCGCCAGGTGATGTCGTCGTCTTCCGGCGCGTATACCACATGGAAACCTTCGAATTCCAGGTCATAGTCGTCTGCGTCAAAATCACCGAGCACCAAGCCCAGGTCAAGCTTGTCGATCTTAATATCACCGACCCTGACATACCATTCGTCCTTCTGGTATTCGATGTAGAAATCTTCGGCGGTAACCACGGTTCCGTCCCCGCCGAGGGTGTCTTCAACGACTAGCTGCACCCCGGCGGTGGTGTAGTCGTTGATAGTCGCCGCCAGGTTCAGTTCGGTGACGTCCACAAAAGTCGCCTCGACTTTACCCGCCGCTTCGTCGATGGGCATGAAGGCGGTATAGGTCGCGGTGAATTCACCGGTAATTTTCAACGGTTCGGCGTATTTCTCGAGTTCCGCCACTCGGGCATCCATCGCCTGAAGAGCCTGACTGTGCTCTCCGACCACCCGCCGCACGTCTTCCACGGTGAGACCGAGATTGCGGAGTTCGTTGGCGAATTCCTGGATCAATCGCTCCAGAATGGCGATGTCTTCCAAGGTGGCCAGACCGGCTTCATCCACATACCGTTCCATGTAGCCGATAGCCCGGGCGATGGCCATAGAGAACTCGTACCGGGTCAGCGCCCGGTGCCCGCCGAAGGTTCCGTCGGGATAGCCGATGACGACCCCTCTGGCCGCCAGGCTCTGTACCGCGTCATAGGCCCAGTGGTTCAGAGGCACATCGACAAACGGGTTGGCCAGCGCCGGCAGGGCGAAAGCGACAACCAAAACAAACGCTAAAATGAGCTTTTTCATGTGTGTAACCTCCTCGGTAGCTTGATGGTGTTTCGTCTATCCTGCCGCAAGCTTCCCCCGGGAGCACCATCGAGAGTGTCCAAGTTTCCTCTCTTCCGTCCTCCAAAGGATTCTTCCGGCATTCGTCACCCACCCCCCGCTTCGGTATTACTTCGTAACCGCCCTCACCTCCTTTTTCCAGGCTTCCGAAGCGCGGAATGGTTCCGTCCAGTCGTTCCGCTACCAGATCCAGGCACTCTCATAAAAGGAAGGCCCGAATCCCTATGGATAACTATACGATACTTTCTTGTCTTTTGCTACAGGTTTGGCCTGGGGAAAAAAATATTTTTTCCCCAGGCTGATTTTGCGGGGTTAAAAACCCGCCTGTTCAGCTACCCCGCCCCGTAGTCGCCGGCGCCCCGTAGTCGCCGGCGCCCCTCCGCCCTATCCCCAAGTATCTTAACATATCGTCCCAAGCCGTGTCCCGGGCAAAGGCAAGTTGATCATACCCAAGGTGATAGACTCTGTAAGGAAAATAAATGCTGATCCCCTGGGCTCTCCCGGCCAGAAAACCCCCGGCCCGGTTGTAGAAGACGGCCGCCTGGGCTTGGGCCAGAGCCTCCTGGGCCGCCACCCGGACCTGGGGATTGGTGATCCGCTCATCACCCAAGATCAGGATCAGAAAATCGATCAGATCAATATAATCGTAATCCCCCTGGAAAAAAACCGCGGTGTTTCCGACATCGACGTACACCGACCGGGACGTCCACCGGTCGGTCACCACCTCCCGGGCGAAACGGTCGAGCGCCTGGGCCAGGCTGCCGATCCGGCCAAGATCGATCACCGATTGGGTGACGGGAGCATAGGCGAAATAAGCTAAATAGGTGTCCGCCGCCGCCTGAGCCAGTGCAAACCCGTCCAACGCCGGATCGGCGATCAGGCGGGAGAGCCAGCCCTGGTAGTCCAATCCCTCAGGCGGTACGTTATCCTGGGAAGCGACCATGACCCGGGCATAGGGCCGGACCTCGTAGGCGACCTCTACCAGGTTCATCAGGCAGGCGTCAAGACTCAAAAATTCCAAGGGACCCCTGGTGTAGGTGGTAGCCTGGGAAAGCGCCCAACCCAGTTCCGGAATGGTGATGGAATCCCGGAAGGCAGAGTCGTCAAAGGAGATGTTGCGCGCCACTTCCTTGAAACCGCTGCCGTGGCTCCAGACCACGAGGGCGTAGTGGCGGGCCGGAAACCGTTCGGTCGCAAAGCGGACGAAATCGACGAGGGTGACGGGGTCACCCATGTTCACCTCGCCTAATTCCTGGAGAACCGGCGAGGAGACGGCGGTCAGATAGGACTGATGCGGGGTTCGCATTACATGATAGCGTTTGGCTGGTCCAGTGTAAGTGTCAAACTGAACCACGATGTTGACCCGGGAAGTGGAACCGACCATCTCCATCTCCCGGAGATCCTCCCAGCCGAACCTTTCCAGGTCGTTATCCGCGCTGAGAAAGACCATGACGGTCCAGTCGCCGCCCCGGCCGTCGGGACGGGGGGGCATGACCCCGGGGGTGCAGCCGGCGGCGATGACCAGAACGAGGGTGAGAATACCCCGGAGGGCCCAAGCTAACAGATGGCGATTCACGCGCTTCTTTACCACGTTCCTTTCACCTGCTTTCTCTTATTATAACAGTGATTCTACTGCAATAAGTAATTTTGCTGCAAAAGAACGAAGGAAGCCGGGGCCTGAGCCGCCTAAATCAGCCACCGAAACCACCGCATTTTCGCAGCGAAAAGGCCAAGGACGGCCTTTTCAGCATCACTGCAACTTTACTCACTTCCCATATCCGCTCTTTTTCTTTGGAAGTTCGGAAGTTAAAACCCGATCCGGGGCTCCACCCGGCTGAGAGAGGAGGCCGGTTCTCCGGGATCTCCGGCGATATCGGTCCAGGGGCGGGGAAAAAAGTCGGTGGCCGTCCGGAGATTACGGAATTCCCGCAGATAGCTTTCCGGGGACCCCCCCCAGTCGGTTACCACCACCATAACCTGGATATCGGCCGGGTTTTCCAGATCGGCAAGACTTAAGGTAATCCGGAGTTGAGCAAGATCGATGACCGCGCCCTCCCGGAAGAATTCCTCCCTCCCGTCCGGTCTGGTCAGGAAAAACTGGTTGTCCTCAAAGCGGACCACATAAAAGCCCCGGCCCGGCCAGGTCCGGGGATCGGTATCCGGGCCGCTGAGGGGATCACCGTCGGTGTCGACGGCGAACCAATATATAAAATCGGGGTCAACTGCTGCCTCGAAAAAAGCGTCCAGAATCAGGGAATCGCCCGGGTCGCCCCAGGGGGGCTGTTCTCCGCGGGCGCAACCGGCCACCGCGAGGACCACCGCGAGGGCCACCGCGAGAAGAGCGATGCTCAGAACGGTCAGGATTGGTCGTTTACTCACGTTATCCGCCTCCCAGGATGAATTTTTCGGTGGGAAAGGCTTTAATGCTGTACTCCAGCCAGAAGGTCTCCCGGTCGTTGTCGTAGACCAGGCTGATTTCCCGGCAGTGAAGGTCTCGAGTGATCCCCACCTGGATTCCCGAAACCCGGCCGGCCAGGAGATTCCAGTTTCCGTCGAACTCCAGGCGCCATTCCGGGGTCACTGCGATGGAAGCGCCAAACCCCAGAGTCAAGCCGGTCCATTCCCCATTGTCGAAATCATAGGATCCCCGGAGCAATAGGCTGTTCTTCTCATCGAAATCGTAACCCATGAAAACCGACCCTTCCAGGTAATCCTCAGCGAGGAAATCATACCCGGTATCCATACCGATCCGCCAGGGGCCGGACCGGTAGTTGAGGGTCACTCCCAGGGCGTCCGTACGTCGGGTGGTAAAGTCGAAACGAAAAGGAGTAGCCCCGTCGAAATCCCGCCGGTGATAGTTGAGTGAAACGTCCAGGCCGGGGGCGAGACGGTGGTCCAGCCGGAGCCCTCCCGCCCAGATGTAGCGGGCGAAATCATTCCCGTAAAAATCCTGCTCGAAGCGGAAATTGGACACCAGCGTCGTCCAGGGTCCCAGGGTGCTGCGTCCCTCCATGTCCAACCAGAGCCGGAGCCGGTCTTCGATCACCCCGGTTTCCTCTTCCCAGTAATGCCCGTAAATCAAGCCGGTTCGGTAAAGGAAATCCGATTGGCCCAACCGGGTCTGCCGCTTCATTATCTCGAATTCCGGCATTCTGTAGACAAAGCGGCGGCCGGCCGGATCGATCCCGTAACTTCCCATATCCCCGTAGCTCTCATAACGCAGGATATAGGTATAATCCCCCTCGACCTTGCTCAGCGACAGAAGATAACGCAGCCTGTCGTCCCGGGAGGCCTCCCAGGCCGACAGGCGGGTATAGTCAAGCAGGATCGACCCGATCAACTGGTCACCAAAATCATAGGTGTAGAGGAGTCTGGAGAGCAACGAGTCCCGGCGGGCGACGAGGTCGGAATCGAAGGAGAGATCCCAGCGGGTGGTGCCACGGTCCCGGTCCTGGGTGATCGAGAGGCGGCCGGTATAATGGTCCTGAACTTCGCCGGGCACACCGCGGTAATCCAGGTTCGCGGCGAACACGGTATCCTCGGCGAGCTGCCGTTGGTATTGAACATGCCCGATCAGGGTGTCTTCGCCCTGGCGCCGGTCAGTGTAATAAAAATAGGCCTGGCCCCGCTCGTTGGCCGCATCCCCCTCGAGAAAATGCCGGATACCCAAGCCCCAGCCCCGCTTTTCCCACCAGTCGAGATACACGGTGCCGAAGGACTCGGGACTGACGAAGTAATTATAGAAAAAGTTCACGTAGAAGCCGTCGGCCGAGGTATGACCGACCATCGGCAGGAAGGGCAACTGCTCCCGGCGGTCGAGAAAGATCACGTAATGCGGAATGGAAATCAGGCGGGTATTGAAATCATGAAAGGACAGGTTGTGGAGAATGACCCTTTTCCCCGGATAGATTTCGATCCTGCGGGCTTCGATGTGGTAGTGGGGTTCGGCGAGGTCGCAGGTGGTCAAAAAGGCCCGGGTGATCTCCGATTTCTCCTCGGTGCGGACAACACTTTCCCCCCGAAAAAAGATGATCCCCTCGATCCCCCGGCCGGTGATATGGGAGGCCATGTCCTGGAAATACCACACTTCGCGGCCCCAGTCGTACCTGACCGTCCGGGAGAGAGATCCTTCCCGGCCTTCCCGGACCACCACATTACCCTCCGCTTCCAGTTCGTTACGCTCCAGGTCAATACGGATAATATCGGCCTGGAGCGTAAAGTCCCGGTAAGCGAGCTGGCCGTTGATCACCGTGATTTCGTCGAGGTCCGGATGGTAAATCAGCCGCTCTCCGGTGAGTTCAATCGCCGGCCTCCCGTCGGGGATTTCCAGGGTCATCGATCCCGGCACCGGGGGTACGGCGGCCTCCGGAAGAAGAACCTCCCCGGTGGACGGCGTTTCTTCGGGTGGAACCTGACCAAACACCCGGAGTACAGAAAAGCTCAAGGCAATGCCCAGAACCAGCCAGACAACGAGAACAAAGCGGAGCATAAAGGATCAATCCTCGATAATAAAGCGGGCGCGAATGATGTTTTCCGCTTCGAGCACTTCATCGGCGAGGTAATAGACGGCTCTCTCGGCCAGGATCTCCCGTTCCTGCTCGGTGATGATCACTTCTCCTTCGAACGCCATACGCTCCAAGGTTCCGGCTCCTTCGTCCGCCGGAAAGTAATGCACCCGCTGGGCGCTGATATTGACCTCCTTCCAGGTGATTTCCGCGGCCCCTTCGCTCCAGGCCTCCTCGGTATTTCCATCAAAGGAGATCTCCTGCGCCTTCCAGAATATGGTCGAGGTCCCTTCCTCTTCCTGGCGTTCTTTGGTCAGTTCCACGCCACCCTGGAAGAGGTAGAGTTCCGCGTCGAAATCACCGTCCATGGTCTCGGAACGGATCACGGTTGCTTCGCGGGTCACCACCACCCCCCCTCGGAACACGCCGGTGTTGGTCTCCAGGTTATACTCCATCTCCTGGGTTTCGATCAGGTTCTGCCCCTGAATGGCCCGCACGTTTCCAAGGGCTTCAAAGATATTTTTCAAAGAATCGTATCTGACCCGCTCGGCACGTTCCAGGACAACCTCGCGCACCGTTTCTCCGGCATCCGGTTCCCCGACGAAGACTTCCGCCGTCCCGTTTTCGGCCTCCTGGGCCCCCAAGAACGATGACATCAGCAATGAGATCAGCACGACGGCAACAGTCCAAAAGCTCTTTTTTCTCAAGGTTTTCCCTCCACTCTGGATAGCGATTCCCTATTCCCTGCTACGCAACAACCCGCCTGACCCATACATACCCGGTCCTTCCGACTTATACTTATTCCGTCCCTCCTGGCTCGATGCGATAGTCCAGGCGGTACTCGACGTTTCCAGTGATTTCACCGGGAACACCCGGGAAAAACCCTTCTTCTCCATCTTCTTCAAACTTTCCTTCGAAGGCGACGTTCATCCGGAACCCTTCGAAGAGTCCCTCTCCCCGCATGGACAAGCGGCCTCGGTAATAAATGATGCTCTCCAATCCCAGAGAATCGATCTTCCGAAAGGAGAGGATCGTCACCGGGCTTTGCAGGTCCAAATCCGAAAAAAGCCGGTAGCTTTCCCCTTCCCGGTAAGCGACAAGTTCGGCAAACGGCGTGCTGAAACCGATTTCTACAATACTCTCCGGAAGGATCTCTACCGGAATAACCCGCCATTCTTTCGCCAGCGCTTTCAGCGAAAAGCGGACCAACTCCACTCCGGGCGATTCATTCACCGGTCCCCAGAGGAAAGAATGTTCCTGGGGAAGGTAAATATTCAATTCCAAATCCTGAAAGCCTTCCCGGACTAAGTAACGGGGTACGCGGATTTTCCGGGAGAAGGTCAGGTCGATTTCCGCTTCGAACCGCTTCTCCAGCGCCTGGTGAAGGCGCAGGTTGAACGGCCGAACGGTCCCCGGAATCCGCTGTTCCCCAGATTTTTCGGCTCGGGAAACAATCGCCGGGCCTTCCTGGCGGCCGATGAGAACCGACGTTCTGGATAGCGGTTGGAGAGGCGTCCGCCAAACATACAATGGGGTCCGCCCCAGGAAACCCTGCTGGCTTTGAAATTCCAGAAAATAGAGATACCCTTCGAACTCTCCCGGTGTCGGGACCATCAACCAACCCCGGGTTTGATTGGGATCGCTCCACTTCCGGCGGAAATGGCGAGAACGAAAGGACCGGTAACACAAAGCCACCCCCCCCGGTTCCCGGGATTCCCATTCGCAGGTGAGCTGCTTACCCAGCCGGTCCGGCGCGCAATGAAAGGCGCGCAAAAGGCCGGAAGGGTCGAGCGTCGCGAGGCACGACGGAGCACACTTCGCGAACCGATGGTATTCAGCCAGGCTTTCAAGCCCCTGACCCGCTTTCCAGCACTCTTCGACGTTGTGCCTGAGCGTATGAAAGTCCTCCGCATCGAAGTCTGCCTCCTGGTCAGTCGTTTCCCCCTGAAAGACTTTCCGGAGCATATACAGGGCATAAGAGGTGGTCAGGCTGTCGAGGACCCCGATGTCTGTCTCGATCTCATCATCGACCGATATATACCCCAGGAGGATGAGTTTGCCGGCGAGGGAAATTTCCAGAAAATACCGCTCTCCGGCCGGGACCCGGACAAAAAACCCCCCGTCGTCGGAGGTCAACCCCCGACTGACCACATCCCGGCTGATCGGCAGGAAGACCTCCACCCGGGCATCGACCAGGGGGATCATCGATTCTTTCCGGTTGTCCTTATAAATGACCGAGATATATTCCCAGGGATTTTTCTGCACCAGAGGGGTATTTTCCGGAAGCAACGCTTTTCCCCGTACAAAGGCCATAGTGGTTTTCCGAACCTTTCCGGCAGGATGCTGGGCGAGAAAAAGCGCCCTCCCGGAGTGGTTCTCCGGAAGGGCGACACATTCCCCCGTTAAAAGACGATGATGATCCGCTGGACGCGCAGGACGGCATTGCGCGGTCCTTCCACCTCAAGGAGAAGGCGGTTTGTTTCGCTGACGAAATCCAAAGCGGAAAAGGTTATTTTCTCTTCCCGGTCCGGCTCCAGGAGCCTGGAAACAGGGGTGATATTGCCGATCCGGCGATTGTTCAAGCGCACGTTCAGTCTGGTGCGGGCTTCTCCCTGCACCCAAACGAACACCGCACCTTCTTCGGGAATTCCCCCAGGATTGAAGCTGAATGTGAGAGTGTCCCCCGGCGTCATTTCCAGAGCAGTCGCGCCGCTGGCCGCATAACCGGTAACCAGAGCCCCGGAATACTGCAAACCGGCTACGTTGTATACCGGACTTCTCCCACCGAAATCGACATAGAAAAGGGTAGCGGAGGGGGGAAGATGCCGGGCGGGCTCGATCGTCCCGAAAATGGTCTGAGAAACCGGGCCAAGGCCCGGCACCCCCCGGAACTCGGCGGTGACGGCGACATTGGTCCGGGAGGTAACGTTCGGGGGGCGATAGTTGATCAGCACCCGGCCGGTGGAATCGGTGACTGCCGACATGCGGTCGAAACTCCCCCAGTCGGCGCTCCAGAAGATTGTCCGCCCGTACACCGGATTTCCCGCCCCGTCCCGCAGGGTGGCGACCAGGCGGACGAGGTCCCCCGGTGCGGCGGTAAACGAGGTCGGCTCGATAAGGAGCCGGCTCGGCTGGTGACGAATTCTCACGTTGGCCGTCGACTGGGCCACGCTTGCCGATGACCACTGGTCTCCGGCAAAACGGACACTGATGGTGATCACCGATGAGCCACCGGTTGGCGGGGCAAAAAAGTCCACCCGGGCGACCCCGTTGGGTCCGGTCACCGAACGGAAGGTGGTGAGTGATCCATCGGTCACCGACCAGTCCAGGACCTTCCCCGGCAGGGGAAATCCCGAGACGTCCCGCAGAGTCGCGGTCATGGTTATCGAAGCGCCTTCGTCGATGGAAAAATTGACCGGGTCGAGGATGAGAGAAGTATCGGTGAACCGGCTGACGACTTCGTAATGAGTCCGGTTCACATGGAAACGTCCGAAGATGCGCCCGACTTGGTGCGGTTCCTGGATAAATCGCCCCAGTTGGCTGTCGTTCACTTCATCGGGAGTGAACAAGGCCACCAGGCTTTCCGTACCCGAAGGTCCGGAAATCGAATCGTTGAAGACCTGGTTCGATCCAGCGGGTATGAACTGGTTGCGGACCAACACCCGCACCCCACCGTCAGTCCGGTATTGGACCAGATTGATGTACCCGCCGCCCGTCGTCCGGTACCGGATGGTAATCGGATCACCTTCGTAATACTTGCCGCCTTCCCCCCGGTCCACCGATACACTGACCTGTGGCGAGCGGGGAATGCTGACATACACGTCGGGGGTCAGAGTAAAACGGAGAAAAAACCGGGGTTGAGCCGAGACAACCGCCGTCCCCAATCCCATACCACCGACCAAGAGCAGCAGGGTTAGCCAGATCATATATTTTTTCCAGTTCATGTCCAGTCCTCCCAATAAAAATGGTAAAAACCTCTCGATCAACCCCTTCCTCTGTAAGCAAAGGGGCCAAGGCAGAAAAGCGCCGGGGCTTAAAACCATATGAATGAAAACCCTTACGCGCTTCATCCCATCTTCATTTTTCATAAACACCACTGTCGGCCCCAACTGGCCGACTCCCCGGGAAAACCACCGTAGGCATCCGCCGAAAACCGTCACCGAGACTCTCTGTGCTATTATAGCACAAGGTCCCTGCCGGTTTCTCCGTTTTGCTGAAACCCTTCTGTTCAAGTGCCCCAAGGTTTGGGATACTTTCAATTATCCTTACCGGACCAACGAGTTCCCATCATTCGGAAACGGTTGAGGCGTAGAGGCGATGATGAAAACTTGATTTTGCAGCAAAATTATTTATTGCAGTGGAATCATGGTTGTTATCGATCAGTTTTCACCGCGTTGTCCAGAAATCGGTAGAGGGCCGACCGATCGTCAAAGACCCGGGCACCCCTTTCCACCAGTTGTCCGAGCGAGCATAGCGCAGATCCGCCGGTATAGTCCCAGGAAGGCTCCAGTGCCTGACTCAGGAGAAGAATCGTCCTTCCCTGTTTTTGTAAGTCCAGGACCATGGCGAGGTTCTCTTCGTTTCCCCGGCCCCAGTACGTGGGAACCACCAGGACAAAGAGCGCCTCTCCGGCAAGCGAGCCGGCCTGGGATATCGTCTCCGGACCAAAGGACGAAAACGGCTGAGCGGAAATCACCAGTAAACCCAGCCGTCGGGCCACCTCTTCATCGGTATCCAGGCGGTTTACGACCCCCACGCTTACTCGAAAACCGCGTTCGGTCAGCTCCCGCATGAACGGCGCGCCGCTCCCTCCGCCTGAAACCAGGTGGATGCGGGGGGCAGCGGTGTCCGGAACCACCCTTTCGCCCAAGGGCAAAAAGTACGGACGGCCGGTCAGAGAATGGGTTTCCACGAGAAATTCCACCTGCATCAAATCCTCCAAGTCCGGTCCGTTCATCACCTCGCTCACCAGGCCGGACTTGAGTATCGTCCCCTTTTTCAGGAGAAGCACCCGGGTTGCGAACTGAGACACCAGGTTCAGGTCGTGTAAAGCGGCCAGAATAGCTATGCCGCTTTTATTCAGGCCAGCGAGAATACCCATGATTTCAATCTGATGGAGGATATCCAGATGGCTGGTCGGTTCGTCCAGGAGGAGCAGGCGGGGTTCCTGGGCCAGTGCCCGGGCGATCATGACTCGTTGTTTTTCGCCGCCGGACAGCTCGTTGAAGGGCCGATCGGAAAAATGAGAGGTCGCGGTCAGACGCATCGCGGACTCCACCGCCTGGAAATCATCGTCGTTCTCCGCTTCTTTGTGCCTGCGGTGAGCAAAGCGACCCAGCATGACCACCTCAAAACAGGGAAGATCCAACCCCTGGGGAACATCCTGAAACACAATGGCCACGCGCCTGGACAGTTCCCGGCGGTCAAGACGGCCGAGATTCTCCCCGCCCAGTTGAACCGAACCCCCTTTCGGCTTTTCCAAGCCGGCCAGACAATGGAGAAGCGTGCTTTTCCCCGATCCGTTGGGCCCCAAAATCCCTATGAAATCTCCTTCCGACAGCGCAAAAGAGAGCCCATGGAGGACCGTCCGTCGGTTGTAGGCAAAGGTGAGGTTTTGTACCACAAGGTAGGGATTCACCATTTCCCCCGACCCCGGCGCAGCAGATACATGAAAAAAGGAACACCCAGGAGGCTGGTCACAATACCGACCGGGAGTTCCGAGGGATGAACGATCGTCCGCGACAGGGTATCGGCCCACAGGAGCACAATCCCACCGACCAGAGATGTGGCGGGCAACAGGCGCCGGTGATCCTGCCCAACCAGGAGGCGAACCAGATGGGGAATGACCAGTCCGATGAAGCCAATGACCCCGCTGACCGAGACACAGGCGGCAACCAGGAGGGAGCTGACCACCAGAAGGCGCTTTTTCACCCGTTCCGTTTCGACCCCGATGCTGGCCGCCACCCGTTCGCCCAACAAGAGAGCGTTCAGTTCCCGGGCATGGATAAGCAGAACGGGCACCGAAACGAGAAAAAGCGGCAGCACCATGCCCACGTCACGCCAACTCCGATTCCAGAATCCACCCATAAGCCAGAAGACCACCTGGTGCAGCTCTTCGCCGGATACGAACATACCCAAGGTAATCAGGGCCGAGAAAAAAAATCCGACCGCCATCCCGCTCAACAACATGGTGGACAACGGAAATTTCCGGCCGACCCGCCCCAGGGAAAAAACTAAAACAGCAGTCAAAAGGGCGAAAGAAAAGGCAAAAAGGGGGATGGTGAGGAGTCCGGCGACGGTGCCCGTCAGGATGGCCAAAACCGCCCCGAAGGCGGCTCCGGAACTGATGCCGAGCACATAGGGATCGACCAGGGGATTTTGGAACAGGCCCTGGAGTATCCCTCCACACAACGCCAGGCCGCTCCCGACCAGTCCCGCAAGAACGATCCGCGGCAAGCGTATTTCGAAAAGTATGATCCGCTCAAAACCAGTCAGGGCCGGATAACGGAATACCGACCCCACATCGGTCCACCGAAAACGTCCACCGCCCACGCCCAGAGCCAGCAATAAACTGGCGAGAAGCACGAGGAAAAGAAGCGCCAGAACGAGGCGGTCTCCCTTACGCCGCCCCCCGGTCATGGGAATGAGGTCATTCCGGCTCAGTCCAGACAGCTTCGCCGAATTCTTCCGGATAGAAGATCCGGGCAAACAGCTTAACCGCCTCGGCGACCCGGGGCCCGGGGCGGGAAACGATATCGGAATCGACCCGGTATACCCGGCCATCCCGAACCGCCCGTACTGGATGCAAGCGAGGATCGGTGGTCACAAAAAGAAATGGAAGGCTTTGTTCATCCCCATGGTCGTCGTCGACGGTGATGATCGAAGGGTTTCGCCGCAGGAGCTCTTCCAGATCCAGATTGGCGTACCCGGTGAGGTCGGCGGTCAGATTCCGGCCTCCCGCCATTTCGATAAACTGGTGCACGAAGGTATCCCCTCCCACCGTCCAGATCGGATCGTGCCAAATGATATGGAGAACATCCGGGCGCTGCTCCTCCGGTATCCCTTTGCTCCAGCCGGTTACATATTCAATCGCATCGGCTAGTTCCCTGATCCTGGCCGCTCCCTGCTCCGCGATTCCGGCGATTTGCGCGACCTGATCAATGGCCTCCAGGCTCTCCGTAACGGTCCCGGGATCCAGCACGAACACCGGAAAACCGAATGAAACCAGACGCTCGACCGCTTCGGGAGTGGTAAGTGAACCAGCCAGAATTAGGTCAGGCTGCAGCGCGACCACCCGTTCAAGATCGACATCGATCAAGGAGCCGATCCTTTCTTTCTCCCGGGCTTCGGCGGGATAGTTGCAGTATTCAGTCACCCCTAAAAGAAGCGGGTCGAGATCCAGAAAATACACGATCTCAGTGTTGGCCGGAGTCAGCGAAACGATCCGCTGGGCCGGATGTTCGAAAACAACCGTTCTACCCCACCCATCAGTCAGAGTCAAAGCCGCTCCGGCGGATAGGGTGAAAAGCAGGCAAAAAGCGAGGGCGAAACCAAGAATGCTCAGTGTACGCATAGTCATAACCCCTTTCTTTAGCTTATGCCAAAGAAAGAGGAGGGGGATCCGGGAGGGTACCCCATTCTCGTTGGCGGAACAAGAATCCCCCACCTCCTCTTTCCTCGAAGAGTGGCCGGGAATGCACCGGGCAGGTCTCCTGACTTCCGGGTCCTCGCGGGGAAACGCCTTCCCGGCTTGACGCCAGTGGATTTCGCTTCCCCACTCTCCGGTAACAGTGGCGGGACCGTGTCGGATTCGCACCGAACTTCCCTATTAAGACATCGTCACCCGATACACAACCGTGAGCATTATAGCATAAGGAAGGGGCCAGCTCAACGGGTTTATAAATCAAACCGCCTAACCTCTATGAACAGAAATCTCAACCAGGCCGGGGTCTGAAGGCAGTATTCCATCGCCTGTCATCGGCCACTGCTTGCTGTGCGCCAAGCACTGCTTTATTTACAGACAAGAAAGCGGATCCAGGCCAAAACCAGCACACCAGCAGCGGGGAAGAGCATTGTCCGGTACAAAGTAGCAAGGTCCGTCCGGAAATACCGGCAGGAAACCACCCGACACAGGTGGGCGGGAGAAAAGGTGAGGTGATTCTCGCCCAAACCATGCAGGAAAACTAGTGTCCGGGAC
>DATIKP010000064.1 GCA_035477455.1 Atribacteraceae bacterium | reverse complement strand
TATGGCACTGGCTTGTCCAAGTTAAGTATAATATAAATGCTAACCCGACTTAGAGTCAGAGCATTGACAAGCGTGATAGAGGAGGAACCGATGAAACCTTCCATTCTGGTGATTGGCAGTATCAACATGGATTTGGTCTTGCAAGCCGAACGGATTCCACAGGCCGGCGAAACTTTTTTTGGTCAAGCCTACCAATACATTCCAGGTGGTAAGGGTGCCAACCAGGCGGTCGCCTTAGCCCGGCTGGGAGCATCGGTTACTTTCGTCGGGCGGGTGGGCAATGATACGCAAGGCCTGCGGCTTCGGGAAGGTCTTGGACGTGAGGGAATCGTCACCGATTTTTTAAAAACCGACCAGAAAACGCAGACCGGATTAGCGGTCATAATGGTCGAGGAAACCGGCCAAAACCGTATCCTGGCTTTTGCCGGTGCAAATATGGCGATTCAGGCCGATGATCTTTTAACCGCTTTCGAAAAACCATATCAGGCAGTTACTTACAACCTGGAAATCGACCAATCCATTGCAGTGGAAACCTGCCGCATAGGCCGGAAGAAAGAAATACCTATCATTTTGGATGCCGGTCCGGCCCATCGTGATTCTCTCCAGGGGATAGAACATCTCGAAATCCTGAGCCCCAACGAAACGGAAACTTATGCTTTGACGGGAATCATGGTTTCCGGATCCCAGGAGGCATACGAAGCAGCGCGCCGGTTGGTGGGAGCTTGCCCGGCTCGCTATGTGGTTATTAAAATGGGTGAAAAGGGTGCGTATCTATATCACGACGGCCAGGGCGAGTTTTTCCCCGGCCACCGGGTGAGGCCTGTTGATACCACCGCGGCGGGGGATGCCTTTACCGCGGCGATGACCATAGAATATCTGCAACGCGGTGATATTCGTGAAGCGATTCGCTTTGGGAACCTGGTAGGCGCTTTGAGCGTGACCCGGCTGGGGGCTCAGCCTTCTCTGCCGACCCGCCGGGAGGTGGAAGCATTTGAACAAACGCTGTGCCGTCAACAAGCCATCGATCCATGAAGGAAAAGAATGTGGTTTACAGAATGCAAAAAATATCCAAAAGAACGGACACCGATAAATGAAGGAGGAACACCGGAAAAAACGTTTTTGCTTCGAAAGCGAAGATCCCCATCCCCAATCCACCGACGATGGATATCAGGTATTCCGGTTTACCCCGGTGAAGCAGGGTGAAAATGATCAGTTGCACCAGGATGGCGTAGCGGCCCATCTTCTTCGCCAACCCAAACAGGAGAAATCCCCGGCAAAAAAACTCCCAGACATACATAGTGACTGCAACGAAACCTTGAAAAACAAAGAATTCCTGAACGGACTGGGCCGCCGGTCGATACATGGGATAATAATCACGATAGCCGGGAGACCGGGAAACAATAAATGCCCAGCCAGCGCCCAGGCCCAATAAAACCAGAAACCAGGGACCCCATTGCCGGATCATCCCGAATCCACCGCCCAAATCCTTCCAGGGAATGCGGCAGGTTGCCGCATTGATCGCCATAGGTACGACAAGAAACCATAAAGCTGTAATCAGCGAGTTGTTGAACACCATTCTTTCACCGGAAAAAAAACCGAACCACCGTTCTTGAAACGATATATCGTATAGCACAACCGCCATGATCCCGGTTATAATGACCGTACCTTCCCGGGTCGCGAGCAGTTTCCAGTACTCCCTGGAAAGCTCCTTGATCATGCATAGCGGATTGTTCATTGCATCACCCCCCTGTCATTATTCATTCTCATTTTACCCGATAATATCTTCCCGGGGGAAACTATAGAGCGACCTCGTAACGGCTACAAGAGCCATGCACTTTTATCATATTTTACGATAGAATGAATAATCAATGGAGATCAAAAGCGGGTGTTTCGCAAATGTTGCCCTGATATACCCGAACAACGTGCTCTAACAAACGGCATGGATAAAGCACCGGGAAGGAATATTTTCCTTTAATATCTTGTTTAAGAAAAATCAGAGGATGGGATAAGGTGAAGATGGGATATAAA
The DNA here is from genome assembly GCA_035477455.1 of Atribacteraceae bacterium. Taxonomy (NCBI): domain Bacteria; kingdom Pseudomonadati; phylum Atribacterota; class Atribacteria; order Atribacterales; family Atribacteraceae; species Atribacteraceae bacterium. Next base: position 6,023 of record DATIKP010000064.1, on the reverse strand, counting down.
TATCTATGTCTTCCATTGCTGATCATCCATCCCTGATTACTATTATTTATAGGGGAGGTCGTTGTATGCACAAAATGACCGAGGAATTTTTGGAAACGGCGTTCGCCGGAGAGTCACAGGCCCATATGCGATATCTGATTTATGCCGATATCGCAGAAAAGGAAGGAAAACCCAATATCGCCAGGTTGTTTCGGGCCATTTCTTATGCAGAACAGGTACACGCCACCAACCATTACCGGGAACTGGGAATGATCAAAAAAACTCCGGATAACCTAGATGTCGCGATTGGTGGGGAGACATTCGAAGTTGACGAAATGTACCCGGTTTATAACAATGCGGCTCAATACCAGAATGAAAAGGGCGCCGTCTTGTCCACTCATTATGCCTGGAGCGCTGAAAAGATCCATGCCCAAATGTACACCGATGCGAAGATCAAAGCTCTCGACGGCCAGGATCTTTCTATCGGCACTGTCCATATTTGCCCGGTTTGTGGATACACCGCGGAGGGCACAGCGCCGGATAACTGTCCGGTGTGCGGAGTGAAAAAGGAAGTTTTTAAATCATTCTAAGAAAGGAGATCGGTCATGGCCAATTTTGGTGATCTATTCCAAAAGGCTGATTGGAAATCAGAAAAACATGTCCCAGTTCTCGAAGGACCGGATGCGGTCAAAAAAGGAGAATTTGCTCATTTTTCAGTCAGCGTAGGGAAGGAGATTCCGCACCCAAATACTACGGAACACCACATTCGGTGGATCAGCGTCTACTACCATCCCGAAGAAGCCAAATATCCTTTTGAAGTCGCCCGGTTCGATTACGCCGCCCATGGAGAATCCACCCAGGGTGCCAACCAGGGACCGGTGTACACCGCACCGCACTCCTGTTTTTCAATTCGGCTGGATCGTCCAGGAACCCTCTGCGCCACATCATACTGTAACATTCACGGTTTGTGGCAGTCGGAAAAAAGCGTCGCCACCCAAGCGTGATTCCGGATACAGCGGGGAGAAAACGATCTCCCCGCTGTGCTGTCCATTAGAATAAAACCGGCTTTGCCTCGGCCCAAGGGTCTCTTCCCGGGGGATGACAGCGAAGTCCGAGATCGGCGTCACCTCCGGAATCGCTGAACAGGCGTTCGACAGCGAAGACGACATGTTAAGGGACCGGGGTGCGTAAGTACGCGATTTTCGCCTCCTCGCAGGTTGTCCACGGCCGGATTCCTATTGTACGCGGATTTCGGCAATGCCGACTGGTTAACTCCTCCGCGTATCTGCGGAACGATGGATATGCGTTACCGGTGCCGGAACAATTCGACCAACAAGATGATCCCCAACCCCGCCGCGACGACATATCCGAACATCCCCAATATGCTCAAAACCCGGAGATAGGGAAAATTAGTATAGATCAATGAAGAACCAATGAGGAGGGACCCCAGGATGATGCTCAGGGATAGACGCGTGCCCGTTATTTCCAGACGCCGGTTAATGTTGTCGATGTCTTTGATTTCGAAGTGGACATTGAATCGGCCGGATGCCAGTTGGGTTAGAATATCGTGTGCTTTTTCAGGGAATTCCTGGAGTAGAATCTGCCAATCAAGGGCATAATTCTTGGCCTGTTTGGTAAGATTGTCGAAGCTCATGAAGTGAATGAGTACTTTTTTCAGAAATTTTTCCAGATAGGGTGCGATGGTGAACCCGGGATCCAGGCTCATTCCGGTTCCCTCGGCAACGACAAGGGCGCGGAGCATTGCCGATAAGTTCACGGGAAAGCGTAAACGGTGTTTTTGAAATATGTAAAAGAAGTCGTTGACCAGGTTGCGAAGGCTCAATTCCCGTAAATCAGCAGTGATGTAGCGCTCCAATACCTCGTTGAACTCAACCCGGAGAATGAAGGGAGACTTCACAGAAGTTAACAGAAATCCTTCTTCGAGAATGCTCACCACCCGTGAAGAATCTTTTTCCAGGGCTGCCAGGAGCAAACGAACCATATTTTCCCGGGTTTCTCGATCGACTGTTCCGACCATGCCAAAATCCAGAAACACAAGTTCTCCGGTTTTCTTGATCATGACATTCCCGGGATGAGGATCGGCATGAAAAAAACCATCGTTAAAAATCATTTTCAATACTGCTTCGACACCCCGACAGGCCAAAGCATGACAATCGATATCCCCCAGCTGACATAGGCTCATTCGCGAGATCCGTTCACCCTCGATCAGTTCCAGCATGAGAACCCGTCTCGTTGTATAGTCGCGGTAAACCTCGGGGATATAGACTTCTGGAAACCCGGAAAAATTTTCCTTGAATTTTTTTGCGTTGATCGCCTCATAGAGAAAATCGATTTCACGTAAAATAATTTTCCTGAATTCATGGTAAATTTCCGTTGCGGAAAATGATTCCGGAATAATATGCAGGCGGCCAGCCAAGGCGGTTAAATAGCTCAAGATCTCCAGGTCGGCATGTACTTGTTCTTCGACTTTAGGCTTTTGAACCTTCACTGCAACCTTCCGCCCGTCTTTGAGGGTGCCCTGATGTACTTGGGCAATAGATGCCGAAGCCAGTGGGACCGGATCGAGATTGGAAAAAACATCGGCCAGAGGATGGCCGAGTTCCTTTTCTATGACCTCGCGAATTTGGCTGAAATCGACAGGGGGGGCCTTGTCCTGAAGCTTCTTCAACTCCCGACAGTACTCTTCGGGAAGAAGGTCGATCCGGGTGCTCAGGATCTGCCCAAGCTTGATAAACGTAGCACCGAGTTCTTCAAGAGCCAGTCGGAGATTGACCTGGGGGGGGTTCAGCCGGGTTTTTCGCTGCGGATACAGTCTTACTTGCTCAAAAAGATGATAACGGCGGAATAACAAGCGAAAACCATACCGGGACATAACCCGCATGATTTCCCGAAAACGCTTGAAATTCCTGATCCGGGGATAGAAAACACTCATCGCACTCTCTCGGTTATTCCAGCTCTTTCTAAAAATCCGTTGACCAAGCCTCGAATTCTGGGTACAAGACCCGCCGCCCTTTGAATTCTGGCAAACTGGATAAATTCATCCTGAGGTAATTCCCAAGTCATAAAGAGCCCCAAGCCTCCAGATTTATTTCAAGCGGCACTTTTTCCCTCCGGTATCCCCGAAAATTCATCTTCAAAATCAGTGTGGCCATCTTTCGAGAGCTCTATTCTTTGTATTCCCCGACTTCGGGTAATACGTTCCACTCGCTTGTTTCTGTGGCCTGCTGATCGACGCTCAACCGGTTCTGCTGTCTCCAGTCTTCTCACCATCCTCCCCTGCTTATCCATTATAACGGAGCGGACAGGGCATGGAAAGCCAGAAAAACCAGTCTAAGGAAGACAATTCCACTCGCTCTCATAGTTGATTATTTCGAATAGTTCTCTACCGGAGTCTCTTTTCGGGTTTACGTTTGATTTACCTGCCGAAAGCAATCAAAAATCCTGGAAATATACTTGCATATAACCTCTCGGACGATCGGTTGAAAATAAATGAGAACCGAGGACTGTACATTCCTAAAAAATAAGATAAAACGGTGGGAACTATTTATGAGAAAATAAATAAATTTAGTGCAAGTATAAGCCAATATCGTTAAGGCTTCACCTTGTCTCAAACAAGAGTCAACCAGTCGGTGCCCGACGGCAGCGAGCAAGAAAATAGAGGATGGGATGAAGTGTTTTTTACAGAGAGGGAGGCTTCGATCATGAAGGTAACCATTGAAGATATTGCCCAGCGAGCCGGGGTTTCCAAAAGTACTGTTTCCAACGTGCTCAATAACCGGAAAAACAAAGTCGGCCAAAAAACCTGGGAACGGGTTTTAGGAATTGCCGAAGATATCGGGTATGTCCCCCGAAGAAATATTCGGCCGAACGCCGACCGAAAAACCAAACGCATTGCCTTGGTCCTTTCCGAAGCCTCAAGTGAAGCAGTTCAATCCGGATTCTTGTTCCCGGGCTTTTTCAGCGGGGTGGCTGACACCTGTAATAATTGGAAATATCAGCTGCTTATAACCACGGCGCCCGATCATCAAATCCAGGATTATTTTTTCGAAGAACTCGCCGATCACAGTCAAGTTGACGGGTTCATTCTTCCGGAAATCAGGCGGCGGGATTACCGGATTAAAATTCTCAAGGATCGGAAAATTCCTACAATTTGTGTTGGAAAGCCCGAAAGCAATCAAAAACGGCAAATCGACTGGGTTGACATTGATTTGGAAAATCTGGTTCGTGAAACCATTGAGCGGCTTATCGATCGTCAACTGACACCGATCGCCTATCTGGGCTTGAGCCGTCAACTGGTCAAGACCAGCCAGGAAGAAAGAGGCTATATCCTGGCCCATGAGAAAAAAGGTTTAATGTATCAGCGAGAGCTCCTTGTGCATTGCGATCGTGACGCCTACCGGGCGAAAAAGCTCACCCTGGAACTTTTGAAGCACCGGCCCCGGATCATCTATACGGGAAACGAAGTCCTGGCCATGGGATGCTATGAGGCCTGCCTGGAGTCTGGACTATCCATCCCCGCCGACATCGGGGTCGTCAGCACAATCGAAAGCAAGGTGGCTCAATGCCTGAAACCGTCTCTCGCCGGTATCGACCGGAAATCCTATGAGCTTGGATTACACGCCGGAGATTATCTGATCAAATTGATCGAAGGCTTTCTGGAAGAGACGGTCCATGTGTATCTGGCCTCGGGGATATCCAACGGCGAGTCACTCCCGTGAGGTCGTTTTGCTGATTAAATAAGCCGTACCCGGTTCAATGCCTTTCTCTTCCGCCAGATAATACGACAAAAGCTCCAGGGGTATAATGGACAGGAGCGGTCCAAAATACTCATCGGGGAAGCGCAGGGAAAGAACTTCATGAGCTAGTCCTGCTTTTGTATCGCACTGGCCGATGAGAAGTACGCCGCACTTTTTTTCCAATAATTCGGAAGCCAGTGCGCACATAATACCGTTGGTTTTCCCAGGAAGAGCCAGGACGATAGCCAACATCGGCTTGAAAGCAAGTTCCAAGGGTCCGTGGCGAAACTGGCCTCCGGTAAAGCTCATAAATGGTTCTTTGGCGCATTCGTAAAAACACAAACAACCATGCCATGCCGAGCTCAAGGCCGGTCCCCGGGCGATGATTGCCTTAGTCTGCGTACCCCGGGTAAACTCGAGATTTCGCAAGGTCCTCCTCGCCCATTCAGGCGCACTCTGAATCACCCTATCCGCCTCCTGAACCAGGAGGTCAAAAGCCAGTGCAGAATCAAGAAAACGCTGTTTTTCGCCAACGAGAGCCATGGCCCACAAGTTGGCCACAGCAACCATCGAGGAATGTGTCTTGGTGGATGTAATCGCCCGTTCCGGACCGCTCATGATATCGATGATTTCATCGCAGGAACCGCCCAGTGCGCTATTTGGATGTGCGGTCACCCCGATCAGTCTCGGCCGTTTTTTCGGTAGCGACTCCACAATTTTCAGAAGCTCATATGATTCTCCGGACTGTGAAAAAAACAGTAGCGTGTCATCCTCCCGCAACCCATCCAAACCATAATGGAGGAGTTCCGACGCATCGATCCAATTGACCGGGAACCCTCTTTCCAGAAGGCGCAAGTAACAGGGATAAGCAGCGAAAAGTGAACTCCCCATACCGGTGAGAATGATTTTTCCGAACACTTCCTTGTTCCAATACCTGAAAAAGTCTTCATTTATATACTGATCGCGTATTCTCCCAAAGACATCCGGTTGTTCCTGAATTTCCCGATAGAGCTGATCCATATTAGTTGCCTCCATCAATACAACAATTTCAGTTATCGATATTCATTTCATTCCCGATGACACCATAAGGCTGCCGGAAAATTCTTTAAAAAAATCGCCCATTGGATTCGTCCAGGAACTCTTAAAGCACATTCTTCTTATCATAATTATCCGGATGGGTCAATCTATGAGTCTTTCTTTTTATCTCATCTCCAATTCATTGTGTAATCTAAATATGATTCTACTGCAATAAGTAATTCTGCTGCAAAAAAACGAAGGAAGCCTGGG
>DATIKP010000063.1 GCA_035477455.1 Atribacteraceae bacterium | reverse complement strand
AGACCCTATCAGCGGCCTGAGACCGCTCAAAACAAAGAAATATGCATTTGTACACATTGCTGCATTGAGTAAAAATTGATTTTGCTGCAAAAACTCATTTCAGCGAGGCCCCGTTGCCATCAGCAACGCCTCATCTGGCATTTTCTCGCACGCATCAATGACCACGTCCTGTTGCAGTGATTAAAAAGGCCACCCCTGGCATTTTTGCTTCGAAAATGCGGTGATTTCGGCGGCTGATTTAGGCAACTCAGGCCCAGGCTTCCTTTGTTCTTTTGCAGCAAAACTACTTATTGCAGTAGAATCAAAATTTAATATATAATGGTAGCGGTTCCATAGAACATGGACAACTCGTTAATTTCTTGTTGAACAGGGAGAGTGAAGCACTCTGGTGAAGAAAAATTTGACCATCCAGGACATCGCTCAGGAAGCCGGCGTTTCGAAAAGCACCGTTTCCCGGATTTTAAATAATTCCAGCAACGTATCTCCTCAGACCAGGGAGCGGGTGTCGGCAATCATCCTGAAAAGAAGATACCGGCCGAATTTTTTTGCCCGGGGGCTGAGTGGTCTGAAAGCCGGTGTCATTGGCGTGGTGGTGACCGATATCACCAATCCCTTTTACGCCCTACTGGTTAAGGGAATTGAAGACGTCTGCCGGAATTATCGCTACAGCGTTTTCTTATGTAATACCGACGGGCGGGAGGAAGAGGAAAGAGCTCAGTTAGAGTCGCTCACCCAAAGGGGTGTCGATGGAGTCATCCTGGCTTCAACCATGCTCGACGACCAAAGTATGCGGGATTTCCAGGAAAAAGGGTTGCAGTTGGTGCTGCTCGCCCGCCTCCCCCAGGACCCTCGACCCTACGAATATGTGGTCACCGATAATGTGATGGGAGGCCACTTGGCCACCAAACACCTTTTATCCCTCGGTCATCGGCGGATCGCCTTTCTGTCCGGCCCTTGGTTGGCCTCGCCAAGCCACGACCGCTTCGCGGGCTACCGGCGCGCCCTTGAAGAAGCGCTCATCGCTGTCGATGAGCGATGGGTCCTGCGGGGCGATTTCAAAATGGAAAGCGGCTCCCGGGCCGTCCAGCTGTTTCTCCAGCTACCTCCTCCCCGGCCTACCGCCCTGTTTGCGGCCAACGATGCGATGGCGATGGGCGTTCTCGAGTCCCTGGCCGAACTGGGAGTCAAGGTGCCTGAAGAGCTGTCAGTCATAGGTTTCGACGACACCCCCTTGGGAGGACTGCACTGTGTCCAGCTGACCACCATTTCTCAATCTATTGCCGAACAGGGCGCCCTCAGTGCTCGAATGCTCGTCGAGCGCATCACCCAATCCAAAAAAAGCGAACCCAGACATGTCGTGTTGCCACCCAAGCTCATCATTCGTAAAACCACTGCCCGACCAAGGCCGGGGAGATAGCGGGGAGACGGCGGGATTTAGTGAAATAACGAGCCTGGAAAGGGCCGAGAATAGGCTGAGGACATGTTGAGGAACTTTTTTCCGGGAGGCGATAAACGGTGAAAACCAGTATGGCAGTGTCAGTCCAAAAAACCTCTTTTCAGGCGGTGGTCTTCGAGGAAGCGATCCTTCCGCTCTTGACACTACTGCGAGACTTGCGTTTCGACGGCGCTGAACTGGCAATCCGCAATCCGTTAGAGGTGGATGTCCCCCGTCTCCAAGAAAGACTCGCCTCGCTTTCTCTTCCGGTCCCGGCCCTGGGGACCGGGCAGGCTTATCTCGAAGAAGGTCTGAGCCTCAGTTCTCTGGATGATTCGGTGACCCACCGGGCGATGGAACGGATCCTAACTCATATTCGACTGGCCGCTAACCTGGGAAGCCTGGTGATCATCGGTCTGATCAGGGGAAGGCTTCCCGACGAAACCGGACAACGGGACAGGGCATTTGCGGCCTTCCAGGAAAATTTGCGCGAATTATGTTCCATTGCCGGGAAATTGAACGTCTCGCTGGTGCTCGAGCCTCTGAACCGTTACGAAACCAATTTTTTGAACACCCTGGAGGAAGCCGCTATCTGCATCGAAGCATTGGGGGTCAACAACCTGGGAATCCTGGCCGACACCTTTCACATGAATATCGAGGAGGTTAATATGGCTGCAAGCCTCGAACGGCATGGCTGCCTGGTCTCCCATGTCCATATCGCCGATTCGAACCGCCGGGCACCCGGGATGGGCCACCTGGATTTCCGGCCCGTCTACGACGTTCTTGGCAACCTCGGGTATAACGGCTATTATTCCGCTGAAATCGTCCCCCATCCCACGTTTCACGAGGCGGCCCGGCAAGCCCGGAATTTTTTTACTACACTGACTGGATATGATTCATGATGTTGAGAGACGGAACAAAATAAGGGCCGGACGGGGAGAAAGTTTTTAAAAACGATCCGTCGACCATCCGGCCGCCTCCAGAATTTTCCAGAAAATATCGGTGTTGTCCATCTTCCCGTAAAACAAGTCCTGTCCCGCGCCCCAAGCAAAAACCGGAACGGGATCGGGGCTGTGACCGAAATGGGACCAGCCCACTCCGGCCCGTCGACTGAGAATGCGGTTCAGGGTAATCATCACCGGGTGATAACCCCCGAATCTCCGGCGAATGATGTCCTGATCACCGCTGACAAAAATGCTCCAAGCCTCTTGCAGTAAAGCGATCTCATCCGGAGCGAGGGGGGGCGAGGCACTGCCGGGAGGAATCGTCCCAGGAGGCGCCCACAGACCGTAACATTCCCGGGCTAGAGCCAGAATTTCAGGAAAGCTCTCCTTCCGAACGGCGATCGACCGGAGGCGCTCCTGAACCGTTTCATAGGAACACTTCTGCTGAGCGAGGACGTGAATTTTGTCGTTTTCACCCTCGCAAAACGACATGCCCCCGGTTTCGTGGTCTCCGGTAACGACGATCAAGGTTTCCTCGGGTCGTTCAAGCAAAAATGACACTGCCGCTGCCACTGCCTCGTCAAAAGCGATCGTCTCCCAAACGGCGCTCGCGGCGTCGTTGGTGTGACAGGCCCAGTCGATCTTGCCCCCCTCAACCATCAGGAAAAACCCCAGAGGATGGTCAAGGAGGTCGATTGCCCGAGCGGTTATCTCACCAAGCGACAGATCTTCCTTCTCTCGTTCTATTTCAAATGGAAAGGGCAAAAGAGCCAGGACGGGCAGCTTTTTCTGGTTTAAGACAGCGAGTGCCTCCCGGCTGGTTACCAGAGTGAAGCCTCTCTGCCGGGCGAGATCGAGCAGGTCTTCCCGATCCCGCTGGGGACCCCGTCGCGAGCTCAAGCCCCAGCCGGCAAAAAAATCAAACCCGCTGTCAATGAGGTCAAGGCCGATTTCATAGCGATCCAACCGGGAGGGCTGATGGGCATAAAAAGCCGCCGGGGTGGCGTCGTTGAGGGCAACAGAGGTCACGATGCCGACGCCCAGGCCAGCGTCTCGAGCTCGTTCGGCCAGCGTGGGGAGGGCGCGCCCCGTCGGGTCGAGAGATATGACGCCGAAGGAGGCCTTGTGCCCTGTCGCGAAGGCGGTCCCTGCCGCCGCTGAATCGGTCAGGGGTGACCCGAGAGAGTGGGTGGTCACTTCGCCTTGTACGGGAAACTGAAGTATCGTGAGCCCTGCACTTTCCACCGACCGGCGGAAGCTCTCGGCGACTTGTACCTGAGAAAAACCCATCCCGTCACCAATAAAAAAGAACAGGAAGCGCGCCGGCAGTCCAAAAGAGGGTGACGAGACCAACAGGAACGTCAGAACGACAATCGCCGACCAGAACAACATTCCCACCAGTCGGTGCCGCAGGGGCGCAGAGTACCGGAAAGGACTCATTGCTTCACCGAACAGCGGCGATCATACCACCAAGTTTTTTCGCGGATGGCAATGGTAAAGTCGCGAGGATAGAGAAAGGAGGTAGCCGCCTGGTAACCGAGCCCTTTCTCGGTAAGAAGGCGAAGAACTTTGTCCTTGACTACGGCTTCCCCGGATTCGTTGGTCAGTGGAAATAAGAACACCGCCCCTCCCGGCAGTAAAAACTGATGATCGATCCTGCGGAAAAACCGGGCCAGATCGTGGCGTAAGGCGACATAGTTTGTCAATTCCCGCTCATCCATCGTAAGGGCCAGGATTACAAAACTTCCCCGGATACGTTGAGACCGCTCCACTTCCTCGTCAAAAAACCGGCACAATTTTCCATTCTCGAAGACCGGGGAAGGCTCTTGCTTATTTAAAACTGCCTTGATGCGCTCCACTAGCCCCTTTTCATCAAAGGGTTTAAGAACATAATCGCTGACCCCCAGTTCGACGCTTTTGATGATCCGACCCTTCCGGTTGTCGCGACTGAGCACTACCACCGGAAGGGCCGGAAATTGCCGGGACAGAACTCGCAATACAGCCAAGCCGTCTATCGGTCCGAGATCGAGATCTAAAATAACCAGGGACATTGAGTCAAGGCGGATGAACCGAGACAGTCCTTGGTCAAAGAGGAGGGAGGCGTCTCCGACTTCAAACACGACAAAGTGGGCTTCCTTGAGTATCTGGCGAAGCCGGTTCCGCATAAAGGCGGAACTGTTGATAACGAGGACGGTCAGGGAAGGCCCCTCCTTTGTGCTTGTTTTCAGGTTACCAGTCTCCCCCTTCGGATCTCTGGACATTGGTTCGCTTTCCCTCCTTATCAGCAAATTCCAAAGATCACCGCCTCCATCTCGACAATCCGCAAACCGATCCATCCCGAGAGACACCAATGTTCACCCTGACTGAACAGCAAGCGCTTATTAGGACACCGGGTTGACTATGCGAGGCGCCACCACCCGTCGATCAATCGGGCGGTTCCATTAAAGTCAACGTAACGCAATTCCCCGCAGAAACCCGGGCACTGCCCACAGGATCCGCTCCAAAAAAATTCGGGCGGCTCCTCTTCCTCTTTCCAGTCACAATAGGAAACCACAAAAGAATGAATGAAAGCCGTGTCGCCCTCCAAGTCGATAGCGAAATGGACGATTCTAACCGTGGTTTCATCGTATCGTTCGACATCCCAGGAGCGAAAGGCCTGGAACTCACGGTAGATCGTAGCGAAGTTTCTGTCGGTTTCCCCGCCCGGAACTAAGTGGGCGCGGGCTCCGTGATAATCCAGACGTAACAGGGAATGATAATAAGAAACCAGCATGTTCCTGACCCGGTAGACGTCGGGAGGGAGCACCGTCCCGCCGCACCCGCTAAGAAAAACAAGGACGACCAAGAGAACGGGGATGAGCATCTTCCTTTTCACTCGAAACCTCCCTCTTGTAAATTGTCCACGGTATATGACGAATGTCTTTCCCCTTCCACCAGACACCGCTATGGAGGACAGACGGTACCTCCATTATGTATCGTCAACCAGCACAGGTGAAAGGGAAACGTACGTATTTCGGAGCAAACCGGACCCCTGGACAGCCTACACCTGAGTTCACAATTTGCTGAGTTAACCGGTTATGAATGGATTGACGGCCATAATGCCTTCATATGATTGATTTGGATTGAGATCTTCCGTCCAAATATTCTTGCAGCCCATTTCCTTAGCGCTGCAAATAATCATGGCGTCCCAGAATGATATTCTATTGCGCTGCTGAATATAAATGGCTTCTATCACGCTTCTGAGCTCCGGTTTATGAAGGCGCCATTGGCCGAAGTCATCAACAATGCGCGTTGTTTCCAGAGGCGTTAATGGATGGGGAATTTTCTGCGCCAGGTTAACATAAAGCTCCTGCAATACCTGGATACTCAAGCATCCTCTACCCGAATCCCATAGTTCTGAAACCAAGGCCAGGGCACGCTGGTGTTTTTCGGCACTACTTACATCATACGCATAAATAAGAATGTTAGTATCCACAAACTGAAGTCCAGTATCATCGGGCATGTAAATCTTCTCTTTTCCAGGCTATTTTTCCTCTTACCCCCAGGTTGAAACCACTTTTCATCGCAGCAAGCTGCCTGGCTTTTGCTTTGTTATAGACGTCATCCTTTTCAACAATATCTTCCAGGGTTTCTGCCAGGAGGCGAGACAGGGATGTTTGCCTGTTAACAGCAATGTGTTTTGCTTTTTTTAAAATATCTTTGGGTACCGATATGGTAACATTTTGTTTTTCCATTTCTCTTTACCTCCACTTAAATATGTGTAGCACAATTTTCGTGATAACGCAAGTTGGAGAAGGTGTTTGGGTCAAGACTCTTTTAAACACACTATTATTGTTCAAAATGGCTAAAAGATAACTATCAAAAATTGATTTTGCTGCAAAAACTCATTTCAGCGAGGCCCCGTTGCCATCAGCCCCGCCTCATCTGGCATTTTCTCGCACGCATCTCAGACCACGTCTGGTTGCAGTGCTGCTGAAAAGGCCGTCCTTGGTCTTTTTGCTTCGAAAATGCGGTGATTTCGGCAGCTGATTTAGGCAACTCAGACCCGGGCTTCCTTCGTTCTTTTGCAGCAGAATTACTTATTGCAGTAGAATCAGGATTCATTCGGAAATCACCATAGGCAGGTTGGCTTCATAGCCTGGAATCGTCGCCGGTCGCACTGTCTCACCGACAAAAAGAACTCTGGCCGGTGCTAATGACCGTCCTCGCCCAATCGGTAAAAATACAAACGGGGTTCTTCAAGCGGCTCTTCCATAAGCGATCCCTCAGAGTTTCTGGCTAATCAAAGCTCAGCCTTGAGACGAGACCGCCTCCAGCAACCGCCGCTGTGTTATAACTTCATCAAAAAAATTATAAACGAGCTAACTTTCAATAACCCATAATATGTCTTTCCCACCACGTGCCAACCTGAGAAAAATGATTGAGAAGGGCATGTCAGGAGGTTTACCGTTGACAAGCATCTTGTCCGTGAGGAAACGCTATGCCAGAACCATCAACGGTCGAACTGCTCATTGAATCCCTGGCCCGCTCCCTCGATGATTCTGGGGTTCCCTATATGTTGATTGGGGGGGGCAGGCTGTCCTGATATTTATTCTGTCTCCCCTCTTGCTTCTCACCTCTCACGTCCTCTTCTAGCTTCTCCTTCCCCTGCACCAAAACATCCATGCAAATCTTCACCAGCTCACCAATGACTGAATACCATTGCTCGTGTTGGAGCAGGATTTCAGCGGTGGCTTGGTCCCGGTGGTCATGCTTTTCCGGGATGGCGATCATTTCCATCTCGAACTTGATACTGAAAGACTGGAGGACATGCATCAGATAGAGTTGATAGGTGTGTCTGTATTTTTGGGCGAAGCTCAGTTTGGGTTCCAGGATTTCCCGCTGGATTTGCGCGAGTTGAGACCGTAGCTCCGGAGGTCGTTCCGGTTCCTGCAGGCAGGCGTGAAGGATATCCTGGTGTTTCCTGACCGATTCCAGTCCCTTCTTACACTCCTTGATGATGGCAGTGAGGTCTTCAACGGTCTTTTCGCTCAATTCCAGCACTTGCCGCAGGTCCCGCTCAGCATCTTCAACGGTGAAGGCGGATAGCTCTTTCCTGATGATAGCCAAAGGATGAAACTCCTCCCGGATGTAGCGCTCGATCGTTTCTTGGAAGCTCATCACCGTGGTTCCCTGAATAAAAGCCCCGCCTTCGGTGGCGTTGATACAGGCGCCGGAATATCCAGCAAGGTCGAGTTCGTAGCCTTTGAGGAAGGAGTACCAGGTTTCGGTCGTTGTAATCGGTTGGCCATCGTTGCCCGGTACTTCCAGGATTTTTTGAGCTAAGGGCGCGTCCTGTTTTTCCCCCAGAACCGCACCTGAGGCATGAGTCGTTCCCTCCCGGCTGAAGGCCAGATCCTGCCCAATAAGGATGATCGGATCGCATCCCAGGGCCTCGGCCACCTTGAAGGCCATATTTCCGGCGGAAAGCTTGATATCGAGTATTCCCCGCTCTATCCCCAACCACCTGAAGTGGTCGAAATTCCGGTAGACGATACAGCGAGGACCTGGATAAGCTTCGTAAAGCTCCGGGACGACTACCGGACAAGCGGCGAGATATGTGTCCAGCGTCTCTTCCGGCGTGAAGCCCTTAAGAAGCTCAGCAGTCAGGGGAACGCGTTCCAGGGAGGTCACCAGGTGGGGCTTGACCCCCATATCCAGGAGAATTTTCAAAGAAGCATCCGCGGCGATGATGAGAGCTTTTTTTTCTAATCCCTTCAACAGATGCTTATTTTTGTTGAGAGAGGGGCCCGTTGCAACCACCACTGCCGGCTTTCCACAAAATTTATCAAAGAGTAAGTTCACCCCGGGATTTCCCGCTATTTCCCCCAGATTAGCCAGCATATGCCGCACTCCCACCAAGGAATCCTCCGGTGAATCTCCAAAGTTAAGGATCTGGTGGACAGCGCTCTCCCGGAGTATCTTTAAAGCGTTGAGATAGTACTCCTTGTTCAAAATCAAGGCCGAAGTATGATAGACGGGCTTCATGGCCTTGAGAAACATGAAGCGTGACTGCTCGGCTAAATACTGCCTTAACAACGGATAGAGCCTCTTCTCCTCTTCCCCGACGATAAATTTCACCTGGGGGATCTCAAGCAGAGGGATTAAATTCAACGTTTTCAGGGCCGCACGAAAGATCTCCGGCTCTTTCTCGATAATCAGGAAAAAGGTGGTTTGCTGTTCTTTGGACATGTGCCGGGCATAATAAAGCGCCTCGTACCCCAGCCCAAAGCCCAGAAAGACGGCCAGCCGGGTATTGCGTAACTTCAGGGATTCCAACTGATCCTTCACGTCCCGCATGGGGTCGGCCGGATTGTAGTAGGTAAAGTTACCACTACTCAATTGGAGGGTAGGCAGGGCATTCAAGCCGTTCCGAACCACCCGGAACCGTCCGTTGTCGGGGGTATTCTGAATGCGCTTGGCCAGCGAAGGGTCCGTGGCCGCCAGGGTATCCAGGTTTTTTTGAAATATATTCAATCCTCCCGGTGTTTTGGCGTTCGCTGGCTTGGTCTGTTTGGCCGATTGCCGGAAATACAGGTTTTTCCTTCCTTTCTTCACCGGGCACCACTCCCTCTTTACTTCACTCGATTAACAGATTCTAACCGGTCATCGGGAAGGCCCGGGAAGTTCGGTGACTCAACTCCTAATATCTCCGAGGCTTTCCGGGCACAACCAGTGAGGCGATCCAGACTATCCTGAGCAGTCACCACTTGGCGGTGTGGTATCCGACTGGTCACCCCTTCGGCAACGCTGAACATATGCGCTTTCCAACCAGAGCTTACTATCCAAGCAATCATCCCCCCCCATCCCAGAGCTTCGTCGTTTGGACCAGCGGCAACAACAAAGGCAATGCTCATGCCTTCCTCGCCAGCCAATCATCTTTGAACGTCGCCATCCGGAGCACGTCTCGCCATTTCCCATTTTTATAATATTCTTTTAATAAGCGACCTTCTTCCTGAAAGCCAAGCTTTTTATATAAAGCGATAGCCGTCTGATTGTCGGCAAATACTTTTAAGTATATTTTTTGAAGAGGCAAATTTTGGAAAACATAGTCAAACAACAGGCAGCTGGCTTGATAGGCTAAACCCTTGCTCTGGTATTCTGGCAAAAGGACAATGCCGTACTCGGCCCGCATATGACGGTATGAAATATAATTAAGACAGATCCGGCCCGCCCTCGTTCCTTGGTATTCGATTATCAAATCAATCGTTTCGTCGCTATTGACGTTCCTTAGCCATCGCTCATGTACAAAATCATACAGCGGGGGATCAGAAAAGAGCTCTCGATATATTGTGGGATTATTGCGAATATGGATTACAAATTGCTGGTCATTAAAACTGACCGGTCTCAGAATTAAAATATCATTCTGTATCATATTAGTATACTCCCACGTATTTATTACCAAGCTGCAAAGGCCGATTCTTCGTGTTGTCTCTTATTTTTCATCAAATAAAAGTTCCCAAGTCAGGGCCGTTCCTTTTTTGACGTCCCTGCATACCCTTTTCCCAATCAATATGTCATAAAATCTTGGCGCCAGGCCATAGCCTGGGCGAATTATCTTTAAATTATTTACATTAAGAATATCTCCCCTTTTTAAATCTTGCACAATATAGAGGGATCGCCGGAAAGCTTTTGATTTACCTTCCCAAGGGGTAGATCCATATTTGACAGTACCCAGGGCTTCCCAAGCGCTTATACATTCACAAACCAGCCTGGCCATTTCATCTGGTTCCAATGAGAATGTCGCGTCTAACCCCCCATCGTTTCTGGAAAGGGTAAAATGTTTCTCGATGATAGCCGCCCCCATCGCCACGCCTGCCACTGCTACGCCTATACCGAGAGTGTGATCAGATAGGCCTACCAAACAACCAAAGGCGTCAGACATGTGAGGAATTGTTCGCAAATTTGCGTCTCTCGCACTTGCCGGATAACTACTTGTACACTTAAGGAGTACAATTTCTTTGCAACCACTCTTTTTTGCTGTGGTTACTGCTTCGTCGATTTCAGCACAACTTGCCATTCCTGTAGAAATAATCATCGGTTTACCTGTTTGGGCAACTCTTCGAATCAATGGAAGATCTATGATTTCGAAAGAACCAATTTTATAAAAAGGAACATTCAAAGATTCTAAAAAATCTACTACCGAAGAATCCAAGGGCGTGCTGAAACAAATCAACCCCAGATCTCGACACTTCTGCATTATTGGTTTGTGCCATTCCCATGGGGTATGAGCTTCCTTATAGAGATCGAAAAGTTTTCTGTTGACCCATGGGCTGTTTGGATCCCGAACAACAAAGCCGGCCTTGTCTGTGTCTATTGTTACGGTTTCTTCCGGATAGGTCTGGATTTTTACAGCATCAACTCCAGCTCGGTTGGCCTCTTCAACTATTCGCAGAGCTCTTTCGAGAGACTGATTATGATTCGCAGACATTTCCGCAACAATAAATGGCGGCATTTTTTGACCGATTTTTCTTTCAGCAAGTTGCAGACTATTCAAAAGATATCACTCCAAGATTTAGTAAAATATCTTTACTAATTTTAGACGATAATCCGTTGGGGAGACATATTGCTCGCTATAATGTACGTGGTTAATCCTTCTCACACATTCCGTTGTACATGAGAATTAATGAGGCGCCATGGGGATTTTTTCTAGAGTTCTTACGATGTCTCTTATGGAAAAAAAGGGGCTGATTGTATATAACATATCTATTACTCTTTGCACCAACTCGAAATCCTCAATGGTATCAACCGTCCAGCGATGACTGCTAAGATCTTCGTGATGTCTGACGTTCCCCAAACAGAAGCGTTGTGGCTGACTGTTAATAAATGGCGTAACGTGTTCCCGTTGATAGGGAGCCTCTGCCTTATGATGGGCTTTTTCCAATGCCTGGAAAGAAAAAACTTCCGTATCCATTCCCCGGGGATATGTCCGCTCCAGAATGTTGGCCACATAATCATAGGAAGGAAAGTGGTCGCGGTAGAAACGGATCACGTCGTCCACAACTGTCGGGTCGACAAGTGGGCAATCCGCGGTTATCCGGACTACCGTGTCGGCTGCCTGTTCGAGGGCCGCATGATAATAGCGTGACAATACATCGTCTTCTGAGCCCCTGAAGTAAGATATTCCAAGCCTCCTACAAAGGTCTACTATCGGCTGATCAGTGTCGTTTACGGTGGTGGCGATAACCAGTGCGTCGACCAACTGGACCCTGCTCAAACGCTCGATTTGATACTCCAGGAGCGGTTTTCCCCTCACTTCCATCAATACTTTCCCGGGAAGACGGGTCGAAGTCATCCGGGCCTGGACAATGATAACGGTTTTCACCCCAGTGCCTCCCCCAGCCTCTCCACCACAAATCCCTGCTCCTCTTCGGTCAAGTCCGGATAAACGGGAAGACTCAGGGCCTCCGCGTAGAACTTTTCTGCGACGGGAAAGCTCCCCCAGCCAAAGCCTAAGCGCTGGTAATAGGGTTGAGTGTGGACGGGGATGTAGTGGACGTTGACGTTGATCCCGGCATTTTGAAGACTTGCGAACACGGCCTGGCGGGTTTTACCAATCGCGCCAAGACACAGTCGGATGACATAAAGATGCCAGGCCGAACGGGTATCCGGGTGTTTGAAGGGCAGAAAAAGCGGGAAGTCCCGCAAATCCTCAGTGTAGCGGCGGGCGATCGAGCGGCGACGGGCCAGGAACGTGTCGAGCCGTTCCGTCTGGCTCAAGCCCAGGGCGGCCTGGAGATCGGTCATCCGGTAGTTGTAGCCCAAGTCTATCTGTTCATAGTACCAGGGGCCATGGGGGACTTGTTCCATGTCGACGGCCTCCCGGGTGATACCGTGGCTGCGGAGTCGCCGGAGCGTGCGCTCGGTGGTCTCACTATTGGTCAGCACCATGCCGCCTTCCCCAGAGGTGATGATCTTCACCGGGTGAAAGCTCAGGACCGAGACATCGGAATAACGGCAAGAACCGACCTTCGTATCCAAATATTCTCCTCCCAGGGCGTGCGAGGCGTCCTCGATGATGGAAAAGCCGTAGCGTTGGGACAAAGAATGGATTTCCCTCGTCAGGCAAGACTGACCGGCATAGTGGACGGGGATGACGATCTTGGGGAGAGTACCGGTTTTTTCCGCCTTCCGGAGTTTCTCCGACAGGAAATTGATGCTCATATTGCCGGTGCGGTAGTCGATATCCACAAAATCAACGCCTGCCCCACACATCCGGGCACAATTGGCCGAGGCCACAAAAGTGAGAGGGGAGGTCCAGAGAAAATCCCCCGGACTAAGCCCCAAGGCGAGACAAGCCAGATGAAGGGCGGAGGTCCCGCTGTTGACCGCCACGGCGTACCTTGCCCCACAATAGTCGGCTACCTTCTGCTCAAAAGCGGGGACCACCGGTCCCTGGGTCAGCCAATCGGAGCGAAGGCTTTCGACCACCGCTTGAACATCGCCTTCTGCGATGCTCTGGCGGGCATAGGGAATAGGCTTCATCGCGATTTCCGCATTTGACTCTTCCGCTCGCCTCGATCGGTTCACTTTAGGCCTCCACCATGGCGCTGAGCTGTTCCGGGGTGAGCCAGTTTCCGTTGTTGTCGCTGGAATAGAAAAATCCGTCGGGAAGGGATTTCCCATCTGAATAGTTGTTCTGCGACCACCAGGAGTGGGCAGGGAAAATGACATAACGATCAGCCATTTCCAGGGCCTGGGGGGCCTCATAGCGGGAAAGCAGCGATTCGTGGAGCTTCTCCCCGGGCCGGATCCCGATATATTCCACCTCACACTGAGGGGCGAGCACGCCGGCCAGATCCATGATGTTCATGCTGGGAAGTTTGGGGATAAAGACCTCGCCGCCATGCATCTTTTCGATGGAGGAGACGACGAAGCGCACACCCTGTTCCAGAGTAATCCAGAACCGGGTCATCCGCGGGTCGGTGACGGTGATCTTCCCGTTTTTCCGCTGTGCGAGAAACAGCGGCACCACGCTCCCCCGGCTCCCCACCACATTACCGTAACGAACACAGGCAAAGCGGGTTTTCCTGGGACCACTGTAAGCGTTGGCCTGGACAAAGAGCTTCTCGGCTACCAGCTTGGTCGCTCCATAGAGGTTGACGGGGGCGGTGGCTTTGTCGGTGCTGAGGGCCAACACCTTTTGTGTTCCGCAATCAAGCGCCGCATCGATCACATTTTTGGCCCCGTTGACGTTGGTGTTTACTGCTTCGATGGGATTGTACTCACAGGCCGGGACCTGCTTAAGGGCAGCAGCATGAACCACCACGTCCACCTCCTGGAAAGCCCTGCGCAACCGCCCGAAGTCACGCACATCGCCAATGAAATAACGCACGCTCGGATGGTCGAATCCTCCGATCCGCATCTCGTGCTGCTTCAGCTCGTCCCGGCTGAAAACGATGACTCTCCGGGGATGATATTCGGCAAGCATCGTGCCGACGAACTTCTTCCCGAACGACCCCGTCCCTCCAGTCACCAAAACCGAAAGCTTGTTCCACTCCATGACTTTCACTTCCCGGTTAGCATTGATGAACGCCTGCTATTCTGGGCATAGATGAATAACACTGCCAAAAGAGCTTATCATATCCGGGCCTCCCGTCAAAAGATGCCCTGAGGCAGACTGAGGGCCGATAAGCCTGTGAATACGAAGAAACGATTCGCTCTCGAATCAGTTCCTTTGAAACAGCGATGAATCAGGCACGGAGAACAGTTGTTGTTCACAACATATCCACAGACTCTCCGCATCATCTTTTTTACTTTTACGGCGTTTGTTTTTAAGAGACAATTTGCGCCAAGTAACTTTACGATAGGGCTTTGCCCGATCGCAGGCTATTCTTCGGCGACTATCCTTGTCAAAAAATATTCATTTTCGAACACAGTCTGTGGAGTTTTCCACCGGTACTTTTTGAGAGTTTCCTCTGTTTCCAGCCCGAACTCCGCTCTCCGTCTTTACCGTCTGCCAGCCGGAGAGAACGTACAACACCTTGCCGCTACCCGGCTTCTCGTCTCCCTATGCAGTGGATCAAGCGAGAAAGAACGATAACCATCCTCTCTTATCCACTATTTATCCACAGATTCTCCACGCAGCTCTTTTAGCCGGTTACGGCGGGCATTTCCAGGATGCGGTGGGCTGAGGCGCCTGTTTAGTGAGGCCTTCAATGGTCGCTGGGTATTTTCGTGCGGGCATTGCCCGCTTTTTGCCCCGCCCTGGTCCTGTTCTCCGGGGTTTTCCGCCAACAGTGCAGTGTAGTGTGATGATTATTCCCTTTGGTTTTCGATCCTGTCTTTTAATAACCGTGCCTGGAGACAGGCCGAAGAGGGGGGGATGGAAAAATCGGATTTTGGTTGGTTGTTGCCGGAATCCAAGAGTCGAGGGAAAAGTGAACGTCCTTGCTTATCCACCATTTATCCACAGGCTCTCCACTATCCCTCGCCCCGGGGGTCCAATGCCTTCATCGGAGAGTTGAAGCGCCCGGCCGCCCATTTGCCGAACCTTCGCGGGATGGTCGAGACAGTGCCGCAGTTTTTCGGTAAGATGTGTTTCCGTTAAGCAGCCGAAGTCGCCCAGGTTCTCCACCGCTCCATAGTGCGCACAGCTCAGCGTGGTGTTTCGCTGGTTTTCGGCCAGGATCAAGACCAGGGAGGGAAGCCCCAGGTAGCACCGTTCCCACATCGTTGCCCCGCCGGCCCCCAGGCCGAGGTCAGAGTGGTTCATCAATTCGGCTATGTTTTCAATCTGTCGATGAAAACGGAAACGGGGACTTGATCGGCACAATTCACTGATTTCCCCGCTATGCGGATTGGCCTCTCCCACCACCACCTCCACCGTGATTTCCGGCCGCTCGAGGGCGGCGATGGAGCGGAGAGCCAGTCCGGTGGCGTTCGCCGGGTCATATCCTCCAAAAAAGACGAGAATCTTTTCAATACGACCGGTGCGGTGGAGAGATTGTTTTCGGGCCTGGAGAAACTCATCCCGCAGGAGAGCATAGCGGGGCCCCAGAAAAGTCAGACAGTGCGCCGGGACACGGTTATGGTAGCGGGTGGCCAGACCGGTAAGGTAGTTCTGGTCCAGAAGCACATCGCATTCATGTTCCCGGTCGGCCAGATCGTCGATAACCAGGATTCGTCCGGACACAGGCCTTAGGATCTGCTCCCAGCGTTTCTCGATAGCGTAATGATCGACTACCAGCCAGTCGACCGGGCCATGCTGAGCTACGACATCAAGGGTCTGTCGGGCATCCGTTTCCCAATGGACCCCCAACCAGTGGGAATGGGTCGTCAGCAGTTCGATCGGTTCTCTGCCCGCAGCCGGGGCCGGCAGAAGCGTGACGGGCAGACCCGCTCGCTCTACCAGGGTGGCGAGGTGTCCAGGCAGGTCCCGCATCACGAAGAGAACTCCGGCGCCGCGCTTTCTGATCTGCCGAGCCAGGGTCAAACAACGCATGAGGTGGCCAGAACCGATGATCGGCGAAGCCTCAACCCGGAATACAACAGTCATGGTGGAGAGTTGTCTGATTTCCCGTTTCCGTAGTGATGTCCCGAAAAACACCCCTGAGTATATCATCGGATTCCCGGGAAAGACAGATTGAAATGAGAGGCATGCGACAATATCAGGGTGGATCAAAAAGGCCCGGGGCAATATAATAGGGCAATCAGCCTTTTCACCTGCGGTAATTCCCTGAGTTGGCCCAAAGAGGAACGCCGGGAGATCGCTGAGGGCACACCTTGCGCTATGACTCCGGGGCCGGCGCCACCAGGAAAACGGCGGGGAACTGTTTGCGCGAATCCACGCTTTATTTATAAGGCAAACCCTGCCGGGCCCTGCGATGTTCGCCGGAGGGAGGGAAAAACAAGTGAGCGGGGGGGGAAGGGCAGAATGGGTGATCGAAATCGCTTCGCCGAGTGCTTAGCCCGGGATCTGACCTTGAAGCTGAACTTGTACAAAAAGCACGGGGTACGGGAATGCCGGGACTTGAGGGGGGAAGAGCATGGCGGACCGCAGATTTGCGGAGCTGAAGATAAAGTCAGGGTGGAAATTTTCGAAGATCCTGAAATCAACCTGAAGTCGGTGTTTGTCGAGTGAACAAAAAAGACCCTCCCCGGATCAACTGCTATCAGTGCGCGCATTTTTATATTACCTGGGAAAAACAGCGCCCCCATGGATGTCGGGCCTTGAGATTCAAATCCCGGGTCCTGCCCTCGCTTGAAGTGCTTCGTTCTTCGGGGAGGCGCTGTCTAAGCTTCGTCAAAAAAGAAATGGTCGATCAACAAAACCCATCATGAAGGCTTGATTCTTTTTTAGTCTGAGGGTATTATGGGAAAAATTCAATCTTGCATTTCCGCGGTGCCGTGTGTCACGGAGAATAGGGAAGCCTGGTGAGAATCCGGCACGGACCCGCCGCTGTAGGGGGGAGTTCTTTTCCGGGGCCACTGGGGCAACCCGGGAAGGTGGAAAAGAATGGTGAACCCAAGTCAGAAGACCTGCCGCGGAAACCGCTCGAGGATGAAGGAAAAGTCCTCGGCTCTTAAGAGCCGAGGACTTTTTTTGTTCTAAAAGGAGGTCCACTATGCACAGCTCTTCACCCGGTTCGTCGCTCTCGGTACCCCGTATTACAATTCTTGCGTCCCTGATCGCCCTTTCCGTGGTAGGCTCGTACCTCAAAATCCCCAGCCCCACCGGTACGGTCGCCCTCGATGCCGTTCCCGGTTACCTGGGAGGGCTGTACCTCGGATTTGGCGAAGGAGCGATTATTGCTTTTCTGGGACACATTCTCACCTCGCTTAATGTCGGTTTTCCATTGGGTTTGCCCATTCATCTTCTCATCGGGGCGGAGATGGCCCTCATCGTCGCTGTTTTCCGGCTGGTCTACCTTCGCTGGAGCTATCTTCCGGCGATTGCCATAGCCGTATTTCTCAACGGGGTGATCGCGCCATTGACCATGGTTCCTCTGTTCGGCTGGGGGTTTTTTACTGCGATCATTCTTTCCCTGGTGGTTTCATCCGCAGCCAACGCCATGCTGGCTTGTGCAATCTACCGGCTGCTCCTCAAAAAGAATGGTTGAGCGGGATGGAATATTAATCGAAAGAAGCGGGGGAGACATCCTGGTGGTGGCCTGTGATTCAGCTGGAGGAATAGGCGGATCACCGGGGGACACCATCAAGGCCCCACCCTCCCTGGTCGGCTCTCTCACCGCCCGGGTGGCGCTCGCTGAGGTATTGAGCCTGGGCGCACGACCTTTGGCCTGCTCGGTGACGGCCTGTTTTGCACCCGGACCTGATCTCGAGGAAATGATTCGGGGGGTCCGCCGGGAACTTCATACGATCGCTCTGGATCAACTCCCGATGGTCGTATCCTCGGAGAAAAACATTCCAGTCGGTCAAACCGGTGTGGGAATTACGGTCGTGGGGTCATTCGCGGAATCCGGCCATGCGTTTCGCCGCTCCGAGGGCGGCGAGATACTCTGCGCCTTAGGCAGGCCGTCGGTGGGTGAGGAAGTCCTCAATCGGCAAGACGAGATCGCCGACTTGTTTGATCTTGTTCAGATCCATTCGCTGGATTATACCGGCGAGATAGTTCCGGTGGGTTCCGGGGGGGTGTTTCAGGAGGCGCTGGGGATCGCTCGCCGTTCCCGCTTGAAAATCCGCTTTCAGGAGCGGCCCAGGTATTCCCTTTACCAGTCGGCCGGTCCGGCCACCGTGGTTCTGTTTTCAAGTGCCGAGCCAATTGAACGGCTCCAGGCGCTATTGAGAAAACCCCTGTGGCGGGTAGGGCTGCTGGAAGATTACGAAGGGGGGACCAGAACCGCCGAAGCTTGAATCCGGCTTTCCTTGAGCATGCGCAAGACCCGGTTGGCTTCCTGCAGGGGGAATGATTCCACCTCTACCTGAAAGTGGTGACGCCTGGCCAAGGCAAGGAAGCTACGGACGTCGGACTGCGTGCTATTGGTTACGCTTTGAACGCTGCGTTCCCCATAGAGTAAGGAATAGGGAATCTCGGGGATCGCCGTGGCGTAGATTCCGGCATGAACCACCCTCGCACCAGGGCGACAGAGTTCAAGCGCGCGTTTCACCAGGTTTCCTGCCGGGGCAAAAACAATCGCTCCGTCGAGGAGGCGGGGCGGGGTCTCCTCGCTTCCGCCGGTAAACATCGCTCCCAATTGCCGGGCTACCTGGCGATGAGTAGGGTTTCGAGTAAACACGGCCCCCTCCGCTCCTTCAAGGCGAGCCATTTGGAGCACCAGGTGGGCGGAAGACCCGAAGCCGAACAGCCCAAGAACCCCTCCCGCCGGGACACCGGAGGCTTGATAGGCTCGATAGCCGATTACTCCGCCGCACAAAAGCGGAGCCAGTTCTAGGGGCTGGTACCCATCCGGTAAATCATATACCGCTTCCTGATGAGCACAAAACAACTTGGCAAACCCACCATCGACATCATAGCCGGTAAAACAGGGCGATTCACAGAGATTCTCCCGGCCGCTCAGGCAGTAAGGGCAGCGGCCGCACACCCGGTTGAGCCAGGGAACACCAACCAAGTCGCCGCGACTGACCCTTGCCACGCCGGCTCCGGCGGATCTTACCCAACCTACGACTTGGTGTCCGGGAACCACGGGAAGCCGGTGAGACGGAAGCTCGCCCTCTACAATGTGGAGATCGGTGTGACACACCCCACAAGCAAGGACCTCGATAAGCACTTCCCCCGCTCCGGGGGTCGGGTCTTCCCGCTCTTCGGGGTGAAGCGGCTGTGTTTCGACCGGGGCTGGTACGTGAAGGGTCATGGCCAGCATCGTGAGGCCCCCTAAAAACAGTGCCTGTTATCGTTTTCCAGAAACCACTGCCAGGTCAGGGCAATCCCCTCTGGCAGAGTGGTTGCTGGGGCCCAACGGAGTACGGCCTTCGACCGATGCGCGGATAGAGCGATCCGAGCCGTTTCGCCGGGACGGGAAGAAGCGTGGACAACGCTGACTTGGCGGCTACTGGCCCGGCCAAGCATCTCCACTAAGTCGAGGACGCTTGTTTCCTGTCCGGTCCCGATATTGTAGGTTCCGGGAGGGCCGTAGAGGGCCAGGAGGTTGGCCCGAGCAACGTCTCCTACGAATACGTAGTCCCTGGTTTGCCGGCCGTCCCCGTAAATTGTGCAGGGCCTTCCAAAGAGGATCCGTTTACTGAAGATAGCAACTACTCCCGCCTCTCCCCCTGCTTCTTGACGGGGTCCGTAGACATTCCCGTAACGGAGAATTACCGCTTCCAGCCCCCAGTTCAACCGGTAGCTGTCAAGATAGAGCTCTACGGAACGCTTGGCCACCCCGTAGGGAGAAAGAGGGTGTGCTTCCGCAGTTTCCTCAACCGGAAGAGTAACCGGTTCACCGTACATGGCCCCTCCGGTGGAGGCGAAGATAAACCGCCGGACGCCGTAGTGTCGAGACAGTTCAAGAAGGACCAGGCTTCCCAGGATATTTTGCCGGGCGTCAGTCAAGGGGTCTTCCACCGAACGGCGCAAATTGATGTGTGCAGCGTGGTGGTTAATGATATCCGGTTTTTCCTCTTGAAAGACCGCTTCCATTGCCGCCTGATCGGTGATGTCCGCCTGGTAAAATCGAGCTCCGGGGTGAACATGATCCTGCCGGCCACTCGAGAGGTTGTCGACCACCACGACCCGGCGTCCTTCCCGGAGACAGAGATCAACCACGTGAGATCCGATGAACCCTGCTCCTCCGGTTATCAGTATTGTGGCCATGTGCTTCTATCGCCTCTCCCGGTTAAAGAAGGCCTCCCGGACAGGAACATTGTAGGCGTCCGGCGCAACGAAGTCAAAGCGGACTACAAAGGAATTAACCATCGGCGGAACGGTTCGGCTGGTCAACGGCTTTTTCCCGTCCAACCCCCACCCGTCCGAGTTCCCTCGCCGGCCCCCTCTGTCCATCCCGGTTCCTGGCCCGGCCTAAGGCCAACTTAAGAGAGGCGGCTCCCGGAAGAACTCATCCGCGCAACGGTACGATTTCCGATTTGATTTGTCGTCGTATCTGTGCTCGCCAAAAGAGAGCTTCCTCCCAAGGACCGGGGAGAGATCCTGACTGAAGATCCCGGCAATTTCTTGTGATTTCGCCTTTGTTCAGTGCCCGATTGACCTTCTCCATGAAATTGTCGATCTTAAAAAATTTTTTTCGCTCCCTTTTCAAAACCATAAGGGGGGCAATAGAAAATTTAAAACCTGAAAACAAAACCTTCGCCGGCCACTGACTTCCTTTTTATACCGCACCTTGTCAATGCTGTTCTCAGGAAAGACGACCTGCCCTTTACCGTTCGTCTCCCCTTTTTCCTTTTCTGAAAAAAGACTATAATAGTGATCAAGCGGTAAGGAGCCCGGCTTATCCGGATGTCTTGCTGGAAGCAGTCCGACAGAGATTCCGGCAACTCCGGTCCTCCGACCGACCCGGTCTGTTAAGCGCTCCGGACAGGCAGCCTCTGCGGTTTGGACGGTGCGCCATCTGTCCACAGGTGTTGACAGTTTGTGGATAATTTTGTGATCGGCGGTTTCTCCTGAAACAAAAGCTCCTCCAGACGAGACGGTCGTTGCAGGATTTTTTCGGAGCCGCTCTTTTTTGGAAGACGGTTGTGGATAATTATTTGAGCCCGGGAAGATTTCTATGAACCGGCCAGCCTGAACGAGTGTTTTCCCCTCTTTCCGGTACCCCGGGTCTCTTGTCCGCAAGACATCCGGATAATTGAAAGCACGAGGTGTTTGCCATGAATAAAACGCTCGGCGATTTCCAGGATTTATGGGATAAGTCTCTCGAAATTATTCGAGAAAGAATAACGATTCCCGAATTCAACTCGTGGATCGAATCCACTCAACCTCTTTCAATGTCGGATAATCTCCTGACCGTGTCCGTCCCCACCGAACTGGCCCGGGAAAAACTCCTGACCAAGTATCTGGAAACGATTCGGTATTCGATACAAAAGGCGTCGGAAGGGGCTTTTCCCCATATCGACATATCGGTTGTAGTCATGCCCCATAACGAAACGAGAACCCGCCAAGGGCCGCAGTTCCGAAATCACGACTCTGAAAAAATCCCCTTGAATTTAAAATATTCTTTTTCCACATTTGTCGTCGGTAACAGCAATAAGTTTGCCCATGCCGCTTCGTTCGCAGTTGCCGAAAGCCCGGCTCGATCCTACAACCCGTTGTTCATTTACGGAGGGGTGGGGCTTGGAAAAACACATCTCATGCATGCGATCGGCATACATGTTGCAGGTAAAAACCCGACCGCTAAGATTGAGTATTCCACCTCGGAAAAATTTACCAATGAGTTGATCAATTCCATCCGGGATGATAAAACCGAGGCGTTCCGCCAGAAATACCGCTCAGTCGATGTCTTGCTTATTGACGATATCCAGTTTCTTGCCGGAAAAGAACGTACCCAGGAAGAGTTTTTCCATACGTTCAATTCTCTTCACGACGCATTCAAACAGATTGTTCTTACCAGCGATCGTCCTCCCAAGGAGATTCCCACGCTGGAAGACCGTCTTCGCTCCCGTTTCGAATGGGGCCTTCTGGCGGACATCCAGCCACCGGACCTGGAAACCCGCATTGCCATCCTCAGGAAAAAAGCGGAATTGGAAAATGTAACCGTTCCCGACGATGTCATCACCTTCATCGCCAGTCAGATTTCCTCAAATATTCGGGAATTGGAAGGAGCCCTGGTTCGGATTAAGGCTTTCTGTATCCTGAATCAGATTCCACTGGAGGTTGAAGTCGCCCGAGAGGTTTTGAAAGATATCCTTCCAAAGAAAAAAACCAGAAAAATAGATGTGCTGACCATTCAACGGGTAGTTGCCGACCATTATCATCTCAAAGCGGGGGTCATGAGGGCCAGGAAGAGAACCAGAGAGATTGCTTTCCCCCGGCAGGTGGCCATGTTTTTAACCAGAACCCTGACCAACTTGTCTTTACCAACAATTGGAGAGGAGTTCGGCGGAAGAGACCACACCACCGTACTCCACGCCTATGAAAAGATAAAATCCGATATGGGAAAGAACCCTCAACTTGTCCAGGAAATTGAGGTACTCATCAAGCGGGTCCGTTCCAGCGATGCGGATTGAAGCCGGCTAATATCACCGCTTTCCACATGACACGATTCCTTCCCCAGGTATCCGGCTTAAGCTATTACCAGCCCGTGATTCCCTATACCGAACCTATTGTACCCCGGATTTTATTTCGATCTTTGCCCGGAATTGTTTGGCTGATTTGGGAACGGTAACCCCCTGACTCTTATACACAAATTATAAAGGCCTGTTCCACAGGGAAAGCAAGGCCTGCTAAAGGTTTACCCCGACACCGGAAAGTCGTCGAACAGGAGGAAACCGCGCTTATCCCCAGTTTTTTGTTGCTCTATTACTACGACTCTTTTATATTTTAAAAGGATAGAAGTCGGCTTGTGTATACTGTGGATAATAAAGGAGGAATAGTACTTGAAGGTTGTTTTTAAAGGAAAAGAACTATTCGGGGCTATGGGGAAGGTTATTAGAGGGGTGATGAACCGAGCGGTGCTGCCGGTTCTCTCTGGAATTCTTTTGGAAGGCGAAGGAGAGAAGGCTCGATTGACGGCGACGGATCTGGAGATGGGAATTCATGCCGAATGCGCGGCCCGGTTTGTGGAAGGGGGCCAGGTTGTCCTTCCGGGGAAGATATTTTGGAATATTGTTCGTGGAACGCAAGGAACAGAACTGGAAATGACTACTCTACCTGGTTCGGTACTGGAGATCAAGGCGGGGAAGAGCTATTATCGGCTGTCCGGATACCCGGCGGCCGATTTTCCCGTTTTCCCCCCTTATCCCGAAGACGGAGCTGTTCGAATGGGTGGAATGGCGTTGCGGGAGGCGATTTCCAGGACCTATTTCGCTGTTTCGCGTGATGAGATGCGACCGACTTTGACTGGCCTTCTTTTTGAATTGGAGAACAGGTTTGTAAACTTGGTTGCGACCGATGGTCACCGGTTGAGCGTCGCTAGATTGCCGGCTGAGGGCATAGAGGAAGGCCAGTTTGAGCGGTTTTTAGTTCCGGTGCGAGCTGCTGTCGAGATGATCCGGATGATTCAGGATCAAGAGGCAGAACTGTTTTTTGGACATGGGAGAGTGTTGCTCCGGTGTGGTACGTCGGCTTTGTTTTCCCGCTTGATCGAGGGCGAATTTCCCCAATACCGTGAATTTCTTTCCCAGGAGAGCATCACCCGGATTACAGTATCCCGGGACAGCCTGATTGCCGTTCTGGAAAGGGTGTCGGTAGTTTTTATCGAAGAGTTCGGTGTTGTTCGAATGAAGGTTCTAGAGAAGAGACTTGAATTTGTCGTTCAGTCTCCGGAACTGGGAGAAGCCCGTGATGAATTGGAAGCATCGGTCGAAGGAAAAAGACTGGAAATAGCCTATAATATTCGATATTTCCTGGAAGCGATCAAAGCGGCGCCCTGGGAGATGATCGAGTTGGGGATCACCGGAGAGATTACACCGACCCGGATCGGCGGAAGCGGTGACGAGTATGAGTGTATCTTGATGCCGCTTCGCTCTGAGGAAGACGGGGAGATTAAAGGATCATAGCGGGGAAACGAGCAGATGCATTTTAGTGAAATACGGCTGTTGCAATGGAGGAATTTTCACCGGCTACAGGTTTCCTTATATCCCGGGACAACGATGGTGATTGGGGATAACGCTCAAGGGAAAACAAATTTTCTGGAAGCGTTATACTTTATATCCCGCCGGACTTCTCCCCGCCGGGCGATAGACAGCGATCTGATCCACTGGGGCGAGGAAAAGGCCTATTGTGGAGCGTCCGTGGTCGACGGCCCGGTAACGTTTACCCGTGAACTGATCATTCGGATGGGAAAACGTAAAGAGTGGAAATGGAATGGTTGTGAGGAACCACGCCGGGGGGAAAGAAATACCATTTGGCTGGTCGGATTTTTCCCCCACGATATTGATATCGTGGATGGCCCACCCCAGTTGAGACGCGATTTTCTGGATCAGGCTATCGGTTTTATCTATCCAGCTCACGAAATGTGGGGAGTCCGTTATTCAAAAGCCCTGTTCCGCCGGAACCTACTGCTTAGAGAACGGGCGGACAAGGATCTGATTTTGGTCTATACCGAACAGTTGATTGAAGCCGGAGGAAAGATTATCCGGGGGAGAACACACTATCTGCGAGCCTTGGCTCCCCACTTGGCGGAAGTATATTTTCGATTGGCTGGTGGAAAGGGGAAAGTCGGAGTAGAATATGAGCCGTCGAAGCCGGGAATCGGGGTCGAGGTCGAGCGGGATCTAAGAGAAGCCTATGCCCGATACGAAGGGGAAGAGAGGGAAAAGGGCATGACGCTGGTAGGACCGCACCGTGATGAGCCGATATTTTTCAACGAGGGAAAAGAATTTAAGAGTTTCGCCTCCCAAGGGGAAAAAAAGACGCTGGCCCTAGCCCTGAAACTTGCGGAAATGGCGGTTATGAGAGAAGTAAAAAAACGTGACGTAATCGCTCTTCTCGATGACGTTTTCTCAGAACTGGACCGAAACCGCCGTCAATATCTTCTCCAGGGGCTGCTCACCGGCGGTCAGGTAATTTTTTCTGCTACCGATTTAGATGAAGGCCAAGACTTTTCCGGCGGACGCTTAACCCGTTTTTTCTGTCAGGGAGGAAACTTACTGCTGGATGGCTGAGTACGGGAAAAAATCGGATGCGGAGGGATCTCATGAGTTTTTTTCAGAGAAAACCGGGAACGCTAGCCGAAGCTCTACAGAAGTATTTTCAGGACGCGGGCCTCAGTCAACGTATGGCCACGTTCCAAATTTTGGAACAGTATCCGGTTTTTTTTCCCGAACTGGCCACCTTTTCCCGACCGGCTGATTACCGGGAGGGGGTTCTGTTTCTTGTAGTTACTGATCCCCTATATACACTGGAAATTCAAAAGAGAATTCCGGAAGTAATTCAGATCTATAGATTTAGGGGTCTACCCATCGAACGGGTGAAAATAAGCTGTTCTGATTGAGGAGACAACGGAGTGACTATGAAAGAAAACGAATCGGTGC